>JABJOK010000121.1 GCA_018664365.1 Candidatus Peregrinibacteria bacterium
GAGCATTTGAAAAATTTGGAAGAGGCAAAGAAGAGAGATCATAGAAGACTTGGGCCGCAGCTAGATCTATTTCAGTTCCATGATATTTCACCTGGAAGTGTTTTCTTTTTGAAGAAAGGAGCAATTGTATTTAATACTCTGATTGAATTCCTCCGACGTGAATATGTGAAGCGTGGCTACGATGAGGTTATTACTCCTTTGGTTTATGATAAGAGCCTTTGGGAGACAAGTGGTCACTGGCAGCACTACAAAGAGAATATGTTCCATGTAGATATGGATGGACGTGAAGCTTCACTTAAGCCAATGAATTGTCCATCACACATGCTGGTTTATAAGATGGGTATGAAGAGTTACCGTGATCTACCGGTGCGTATTGCAGACTTTGCGATGCTGCATAGAAATGAGCTCAGAGGAGCCCTTGGAGGAATGACTCGTGTGCGAAAGTTCTGTATGGATGATGCACACCTTTTTGTGAGTGATGATCAAATTGAGGAGGAAATTCTTGGATGTATTGATTTTGCTAAGTTTATTTATAGTGAGGTCTTTGATTTTGAATATGAGGTGTTTCTTTCTACAAAACCTGAGAAAGCTATGGGAACAGATGAGCAGTGGAAAAACGCAGAAGAAGCTCTTGAGAAGGCTCTTAAAAAGGGCAAAATTGACTTTAAGATCAAAGAAGGAGATGGCGCATTTTATGGACCAAAGATTGATTTCCATTTGAAGGATTCTTTAGCTCGTGAATGGCAATGTGCGACTGTGCAGATTGATTTCCAAATGCCTCAGAGGTTTGAGCTAGAGTACGAAGGAGCTGATGGTAAAACACATACTCCAGTTGTTATTCATAGAGCTCTTCTTGGATCATTAGAAAGGTTTATGGCTATTCTTTTGGAAGAATATGCTGGAGCATTCCCTACTTGGTTGGCACCTGTGCAGGCTCAAGTTTTGCCGGTTTCTGAAAAATTCAATGACTATGCTGAAAAAATTGAGCAAGAACTACTAAAGGCAGATGTTCGTGTTGATATTGATGATTCAAATGAAACACTTGGTAAGAAGATACGGAATGCAGAGATGATGCGTACTCCATACATGATTGTTGTTGGAGAAAAAGAAGTCAATGAAGGCACTATCACAGTGCGTGATTACGCAACAAAAGAGCAAAAGGAGATGAAGGTTGAAGATCTCTTAAAGCTGGATAACTTTGGATTGCCTAACTAGTTAGTCGACAATTCCATAGTGATGTTTAAGCTCGGTTTTTCGACGACCCTTTTCTTCATCGGTCGTAAATGGCATTCCAAAGAAATTTGCATCTTCAATAATTTGCTTCATTTTGGTTCCATTATCGGACTGAACTACCCTGCTTAATACGTTACCAAATCTGTGAAATGCATTGTTCATTTCATCTTGGCGTTTTCTTTCAGATGACTTAGTAAGGTCTCCTGTTGGTTCTTGATATATTATGTCAGCAATACTGTTTAATTCTTCATCGCCGTATGATCGGATGATCTGCTGAATTGCTTCATTCGTCTGATGAATAAATTGTATGGCAGGAGTTGTTGAACAAATACTTGCTGAATGCAATGTAGATTCTCCTAATCTCTGATACTTATCGTTCGCACTAGTTGTAGCTTTTTCAAATCTATTAGTCATTATTGCTTCAAATCTCACGAATGATTTCACAGACTCTAATAGCTTTCCCTTGTTGTTATTCTCTGCAAGTGATCTCATGTACTGGCTGAATCCTGGAAAAGCATTTGCGTATCCCTCAATTGTTAAGAATTTCTTACTACCTGTTGTTGCTTTACATGAATCTGTAATTACCTCCTCTGTTGCTGGCGGTAAATATGCGAACATATCATCATGATCAAGATTCTCCCCATTACGCATATCCTTATTGATACGATTCTGGGTGTCATCACTTGGAATAACAAATTCCCACATAAACTTGTCTACAGCCTTAGTTGGCTTAGTGTTCATTGAATTTCCACCATCAAACCATTTAACCCATCTCTTATAATCATCTATGGTAAAACGGTGAGATTTCACTTCTCCTGATGAGCTTGAACGTGGTGCTGGTGCACATAAATATTCAAGAATCGGAAATTTCATTAACTGATCCGAATTTATATGCGCCATACGATCAAATGAAAGAATCGTTCTTCCATGCTGATTTACATGCGCTATCCCCTCAATCATGTAATAAATTTTTGGCCCCATTCTTGCTTTTCCAGCCTCTATCGAATGTTGCAATAGCCCTTCATATTCGTGCGGATCTACATATCCTCCATTTTTGTGTATTCGAAGTAGCTCTTCAAGTCTACGGGCATGTCCCCCCTCTACTCCTTCTAACTCCTTACCCTCTTCGTAATAACTCTTTAAATTTGAACTGTATGTTGATTTATTTTGGTTGTACCAATCATTGTAGGTTCCATCTCCCCATAATGAATCTATGGCATCTTTCATGAATGCCAAACCAGTTCTCTCATCAGTCTCGCTGACACGTGTTGCAGGATCTCTATTTGCCGGAATTGGAATGGCTTTATTCTTATCATAAAGAAGTCTATTCAAATTTTCCCAAAAATCAATATCGTCCCATCTCATCTGACCTTTTTCACAAAGAACCATTAACGATGCCTTTAATTCATCTCTATTCCCTGTGTTATCAAGTCTATCTTGAATCTCATAAATACCTTTCTGATCGAACGATTCTTTAAACTGATTTACCTGTTCATTTTCTGCGGCCTGGTTTATACGGCGCATTTCTGGAGCCCAAAATGGCAATTCCTGTCCTACACTTGAATACTTTTCTTTCTGTCTTCTTTGAAAACGGTTGTCATAGTATTCCCACATTGCCTTCCCCATTTGCCAGAAATCATCGACACTGAAAAATCGTGTTTCGTTCCATAATTTCATCATAAAATTTTCCTCCGTATGTTTCATCCCTCCTACCTTGTATACGTCATCATACGGAAGTGCCTCGTGATATATCTTTTCCTTTTTTTCCGATATTTTACCTTCTGGTTCGTTAGAATTTGTATCAGCAGATCCTCCTCCTTCTGAAGGAATGCTCTGTGTATCGTCATCTGAATCCCATACCTGCTGTGAGTGGTCCGGTTCTTGATCTGGCGCTTCTTCTTCAGAAACATTTCTTATGTTTCCTTTGTTCAAATCTTCCATGAAGTGACGTCCAGATATTCTTTTAGTTTTTCTTGCCTGGTAGCGATCCCCATTTGGATCTATCCTTTCTTCATCTGGATTAAGGCTCCAATTATCATAACTGTTTGGATCATTTTGAGCGATCTGGTCACTTATCTCAGGCATTCCCCAGTGCTTGTTCCCATTGGCTCCACCAGTGTTGTAATTTAGTATAAAATAATCCTCTCCATTTTGGTCTACTTCACGACGAAGCATTCCAAATCTTTTAGTACCATCATCATCTCTAAACATCACCTTGGCCTCTTCTCCCACGGCCGGCATTTTAAAAGCCTTGGAATTACCTTCTGTCATCTTCTCAAATCTTTGTTTCAAAGCATCTGGAGTCCCCTCTAGCATAGCTTTTGCCTCATCTGATTGAGCTTCTGCCATACGATTAATTGTCTCCTGCATCTCTTCCGAAGGAATAACTCTTTGGTAGCCTCTTTGTCTTAAAAAAGCTCCAAATTCTCCAAGATTGAATGTCTGTTTCTGTCTATCAAAGTATCCTGAAGGATCCATTGAATCAGGAAGTTCATGTCTGGATTTTCTTAGAACTGCTTTATCAATTGTAATTTCCCAACCATCTTTTCCTTCTTTAACTGAAGTGACTGTAAACCCTTCTTTTCTTTGTCCTTCTTTCGATCCTTCTTCAATTATTTCTGCAGAAAATTTCTGCCCCTCTAATTGTGTCACATCAGTGTAACCAATTTCCTGTGCATATTTTTGATTGAATTCTTCAGTTGAATGAATGACTTCATGGGCTTCAAATGCATTAACCATTGCAAGAAAATTCTTGTAACTGGCTTGAACAGTTTCTTCCTGTCTTCCCTTTATCGTATATTCAATCATTAATTGCCCTGGAGAATCTGGCTCCATTGCATCCTTGCCCATTTCAAAATAGACCTTATTAATGGTTACAGGGATTGTTTTTCTTTCAGCTTCTCCGGTTTCAGGGTTGGTCTCAATTCCTTCTATGGACAGGACCTGTTCCCCGCTAGAGTTTTGTTTGAAAAATAACATCGCAAGATTTGTTGCATCTTTAACGCTGATCCCTGATTCTTTTGAGAGATTTTTGATTGCTCTATATCTGCTTAGACTTCTTCTAAGATAGTTTCTAAATTTTTCTCTATCTTCATGAAGAGCTTCTCGCTTTTCGTCGATTATGTCATCAAGGGCGTTTAATTCTTTTTCTGCCTTAACAACTTCTTCTTCTAGTCTTCTTATTGCTCTAACCTTTGGAACTTTTTTCCCCTGTTCTTTTTTGAGTTTATCCTTTAGGTCCAATACTTTTTTATGCTGTTTATTGGCATCTTGCATGTGTCTTACTACAACCATTTCTGCCTCATCTAATTCTCTTAAAAACTCTTGAGATGGAGCGTCTACACTCCATGCTTCTTCTTTAACATTTGCGACCTCCCTAATGCGGCTGCCAATACTACTTTGTTCTACTGTTGTAGCTGCAGCGGATTTTGTTCCTTTTATTGTCTCTTCTTTTAGGTCTTCCTCTTTTTTATTTGCAAGTTCCTCTAGGTGCCCTTTTTCTCTATAGGCAGTCATTGAATTTGCAGTGTCCTTTGCAAGGTCATTGACGACCTTTTTTGCATAGGCTCTTTCCTGATCACTACCTGAGAGTGCTTTTAAAAATCTTAATGCGTTCTTTGCTCTTTTAGGAAAACGGCCTTTTGCTACTGCTTTAAAGAATGCTTTATAAGAATCCTGCTCCATCTTATTTGGATCCTTGGCAACTTTATAAAGCTTTTCAAAAGTTTCAGCTTCGATCTCCCCCTTTCTGTACATCTTCACAATGTCTCTTGCGTGGGGAATTGTCTCGAACCCTTCCATCTCTTCAGCCATCATTTTCCATTGTCCAAGCGGTTCATCTCTTTTGCTTTCGTTACCTGATCCTCCTGACTTCTTTGAATCGTCTGCGAAAAATGTTGGTCGTGACGGTTTAAATAAACTAATTTTAATGTTTTGATTGATCATTGATAGTTAGTCTATGGTGTTGTCTTTTTTGCTGCAGGTAAAGCTTCCCCCTTAAGGACTTTCTCCAATTTTGCAGGATCACTTAAGTCTGGGAATGATGCTATTAACTTGCCCCAAGCATCGTCTCCAATTATACCCTTAACTTCATCAGCTTTCACACCTTTATCACCCAGTGCTTTCATATTTGCACTTACGTCACCCTGCTTAATATCTGTATGAGTTGTCTTTGAGACTTCTCCATTTATCTTTGTTCTTGCCTCTGTAATAGCATCTTTGTCTGCTTTTGGAAGTAACGCAAAGCTTGTGCCTCCGGCTGTGGCGGTGGCTGGAACCTTTGCCGCTGTGGCTGCGGCTGCTGCTGTGGCTGCTGCTGTTGGCGTACCTGGTGCTGGAGTAGCTGCTGGTGGTTTTTTGCCTGTGCTCGCCTTGCTAAGGTCTAGAGCTCCTGCCTTACTAACGTCATCATGTTCCTGAATTGCTTTGAAATTTTCCTCTACGTTCTCTCCATTACGCAAATTAGTGAAGTATCCTGCTAATGCTGGCTTCATTCCTTTTATCATTTTTGCAAACTTTGTATCATCTATGCTTGCTAAATCGGCTTGCATTGCTTTTGCTCCTTTTGATTTATTGTGTAATGCCCACTTACTAAGATCTTCCTTGTTGTTTACGTTATCCTTTAGATAGTCTCTACCTCCTGCGTGTGCTTGTGGGTTAACAAGTTTTGATAGCTTCATCTTCTCATCATGTCTTTCGGTTCCAAGATCTGTGATGGCCTGTGAAACTTGTGAGTACGTTGCTTGGAATGGTTTGTCTTGGCCAGGAACTTTAACAGGGAAGATAGGAGCATGTTTGAGTGGAAGTTGTCCAACCCATGATGCTGTTTTTTTTAATCCTCCTTTAATTGTATCTGTAACAGCACCTGCAACTGTCTCACCTGCAGCAGCAAATACTCCCATCCAAACTACTGCTACTGTTCCGAGTGCGACCATAAGGTCCTGAAGAGTTGTGAGTCCAATAAGTGCCGTACCTGGTGTTGCAGAAAGAGATAAAGACCCTCCGCTTTCAAGTCCTGTCATACTCTGAACTCCTCGTAGCATGATCCAACCAATTGTCATAGAAAGTGCAATCAATAGTGGTGCAATTGCATTTGCGACGAATTTATCTATCAAAGTTCCCATAGATGACATTTTCTCCTTCAGCTTGGGCACTGCCATTACAAGCAAGAGTACTGGCGAAACTGCTATTGAAAGCCATAGAACCACTAACCTTGCTAACAAAACTATAAAGAGGGCAACAAATGAAGCCGCATATACAACGTATAAAAGTAGTGAAAAAAGTGAATTTATAAATAATTTTTCAAAGTTAGCCGTATTTATTGGAATATCCTCATAGAAAACTATGTTTGTCATGTTTAATGCAAGTGCAAGCGCTCCATTTCTTGAATTCCACTTCTTAAGAAAAACCTCTCCATTTGGTGTAAGCGTTGATCCTGTACATAGTGCTCCTTCTTTTGCGGCCGCAACCTCCCTATTAAATTCTTCCTTATCCTGCTCCGTCATTTTCTCATCCTTAATTGCTTTTTCTATTGCTGCGCCTACCTGGTCAGCAGTTGCCTTGGTTCCAACTTTGATTTTACTTTGCCATCTACTGCTTGATGCTATCGATCTAAAAATTGCATCCGTAGTGGCTTTAACATAAAAGGCCTCATCACTGCGTAAATTCCCCTCCTCGTCGTATTGATTTGTTTGTCCTTGAATTCCTAAACAGAATCTTTGAATTACCTGCCTATCCCTTTCTGTATCCTTGTCTAGTACTGTATTCAGCTCTTCCTGAATGTTTCCTGGAATCGAAAATACTGAGACGGTTAAAACGTTTATCATATCAAGAAATACTTTTATTCCTGTAAAAGAAAAATTAACTGCTATGATTCCTATCATTATTCCTGGCAGTATTTTTTTGATTGAATATTCACTCTCTGCTTCTCCTAGCCCTAGAACGTTATATAATGCGATTCCCACAAGCGCTATTACAAAAAGTAGATTCACTACATTTCTGATTGGAATCCATATTTCTCTTAAAAGATCTTCCATTCCTCCTCCAAATAAGAGGCTTGAGTCCATTAATCCACCCGTTAATACTAATAACGGCCACATTAATAAATTCAAAAATCTTTGTATCTGCTGAATAAATTTAACCTTCCCCTGTAGGTCTACTAACTCTGCTGGATCGGTGGTGCTTGTTCCTGCGTCAGCGTCAGCGGCAGGCGTTGTTCCATCGGGGTCAGGCGTTGTTCCATCGGGGTCAGGTGTAAAATAATCGTCGGCAATGCTTTGATCAGGTATTCCATCTCCATCTGAATCTATTACTTTAGCAAATGCAGTCATTCCGTGTTCGTGACCGGAATCCCCATTAAATAAACTAAAAACTGTTGGTGCGTTTACAGTAACTACTAGTGCAAGGAGCACTGTTACCAATATTCTCTTGATTGTCTTTTTTCTTTTCAACATTAAAATAAAATATTTATAAATGACATAACTGCTATCGGGACTTTTGCTGATGCTACTCCTCCTGTTGTAGCTGCGGCTCCAAGTCCTAAAAAAAATGCTAATTTCTTTTTCCTACCTTTCTTCTTTCCTGGAAGTTTAGATCTCTGATTCATTGATTCATCACTAAATGGAATCATTGGAATTTGCTGATCGTCCTGCTGAGCTATTTGTTCGTCTCTAATCCTGTCTTCTTCTGCCTTTGCAGCGGTTTTATTACTGGATCTTTGTCTAGGAACTTCTCCCAGCCTGTGTCCTTTCCCTTTTATTGAAGACGGCATTTCTTTGACTCTTCTTGTTCCTGTTTTTTTGTTAGATGGGCTTTTTATTGCTTTGCCTGTTCCTTTTAGTGTTCTTGCTTTTTCTATAGCTTCTCTATGAGATGCTGGTGTTGCGACTTCCGTCAGTCTTTTGTAACCTCTGTGCTCACCTGGAAGGCTAAGGTCTGGAGTTTCTCCATTATTAGCTATTTCTACTCTGCTATAACCAGAGGTTGCTGGTCGATCTTGATGTTGACCTCTGTTTTCGTTGTCTTCCTGATCTTCCTGTCCTAATTCTTCTTGCTGCTCTGGTTTCTTTCCAGTTTGTGTAGGTGCGTTTTTGTATGCTAACGCCTTTTTCTCTGCAGATGCTTTTTTGCTAATTTCAGCTATTTCTGATCCCTTTTCTGGTGTCCTGTATGAACTTCCAATTTCTAATGAAGAACTACTGTCTTCTCTATTTTCTATCTCTATATCTGGTTTTGATGCCTGTCCTACTCCTGCTTGGCCTGCTTGATCCTGTTTTTGTTTTGTTCTTGCTGCTGAAGCACCCTCGCTTGTCCCACCAAGTACTGGACTCAATTGATGCAGATATGATTCATATCTATCAACAACTAATTTCCCGTTTTCTAGAAGGTTGAGAGGATCTATTGCTGTTGCAAAGTCTAAAAAGTTCTCCTTGGTCATACTGTTTGACTGAATCATGTGCTCAACTTTTTCAGCTATACTTAGGTAAGCTGGATTTTCTGAATCCTTTAAGAAGGCTATAAACCCTGTCGGGTTGATTATTCTCTCATCAATTGGAAGAGATCCTCCATTTTCAACTTTCTTTTTATACAAATACAATGCAAAGGCTTCAAGCCCTGTATGGTTTTCTCCAGTTCCACCAAAAAGTCCTCCAGTTTTTGTCCATTCTGGATGGTTTTCGTATAGGCTATATATTGTTTTTTCTTCTGCCATTTATGTGGTTATTTTTGTGTGTTTTTCGTAGTTTTTCTTTGCTGTTGCTGCCCCAATACCTAGAGCCTTAAACGATAAAGCCAGTGTTTTAACCTCTTCATCCGTAGTTCGTGGATCTCCTTTTACTTTCTCGAATGAGGCTATTGCATCTGTGTGTTTTTTCATCTTTAGCCAATCGGAGAATTCCTCAATTTTCAAGAAGCTCTCAGGATCTTCACCCTTGTGTTTTACCAAAGCGTATCGTGACCAAAGCCCAAAGAGACTTGCTCCCTTGTGTTCTCCTGAAACAAAAAACTCATGCCACTTTGTATTTCCAGCAATTGTGGTTTTTAAATTATCTACAAATTCTGGTTGTGCATCTGGATTTTCTATAGCGGTATCGTCCGCTGCCCCCAAACTGTTTTTTGACATTAGCTTTGTTGCAGCATAAGCAGTACCTAGTTTTATTCCATTTTGAACGTTAACAACTGCTCCTACGATTCCTTCTGCGCTTTTAATTTTTCCACCTTTCCATAAATCAAGAATTGTGGAGAATCCCGCAGAGAATATTCCTCCTGCAGCTACAACTGACAAAAGTATGTTCTTAAGAGTCAACATACTGCCCGTTTGATTGTAGGCACCGTATGATGTAGTTAAAAGCGTTTTAGCCTGTTCTGAAAAGTCGTGTTGCCCCTTGTAGGCAACTTGATGAGACTGCTTTTCTTCTGCTGTAAATCCTTTCTCGTATTTATCTTCTCCAATTACATGTTTTATTTCTGCTGTGCTAAGAGCTCCTGCAGCACTTGCTTCACGAGCGAACCTTTTCAAACCTTCTTGCCCCATGCCTTTTGTATATGCTTTTGCAATTTCTAGCTTTTTTCCTTGATCCATAAATGTAAATGCAAGCCAACCGTAGTTTCTGTAGTCTTCATTAGAATTCTGTCGTATTGCATCTAAAATCCCCTCCTTAGCTTTTTCCCAATTACCCTCATTTAACTGCATAGCTCCTAGCGAGTACATTATGGCAACTCTTAGATTTCTGTATTTTTTCTCTGATGTAAAAATAAGAGCATCAGCCATTCTTCCCATACTAACCATACTGTCCTGCATTCTTGCTATTACCTCTGCATCAATTTTTCCATGGTGCTTTTTTTCTGTCATTTCGTCTAGGTACTCCCTCATAGCATCAGCCATCTCTTTAGCCTCCTCTCTAAATTCTTGAGTAATTTTGTTAAGAGCTTCTCTTAATTCTCTTGCTGTCATTGTTTTTTCGTCCAAGGCTCCACGCTTTTCGTCTGCTTTTTCTCTCGCTTTCTTGATTGGAAGCAAGGCAAGGTCTTTTAATATTCCTTCACCAAACTCACCTCTTACTCCTGTATAACTGTCTTTTTCATCAAGTATTCCCAATCCCCATTTTTCTCTAACTTTGTCCTTGTACTGTCCCTCAAGTGTCTTCATGTCAAAAGCATGCTTTGCTTTAATTCTTTGTTTTCCTAGCCATGATTCATCACTGCCTGTTGGTTTAGCTCCCTTCATATTTCTAAAGTTTAAATAGTTTTGCAAATATATCTCCTATTGCCTCCTTTCTGCCTGATAGCTCAGGGATTTTATCAATCAAAAATTCTCGAACTTCTGCTGGATTCTGATTGTGTAGCTGGATTGTTATCTCTCCAGCAAGGTCATCATCGACCTTTATGTTCAAGGTTTTTGTTATTGGTGGATCGTAATGGATCCAAAAGGCCCTTATTTTTCCAAAAGAATATTTTCTATTACCGACTTTTATTCCAATCTCTGAGATTTTTATTTCTACTTGTTTGTGAGGTTCTCTGTGAGCTGTGTAGTAGGCTAATGCAGCTGCCAATATTGCTAACGAAAATGTCCAAGCATTGTGAACAAATGCTGTAATCACTGCTGCAAGCAGCATTCCTCCCATAATCACATGCCAAAACTTCCCTCTCTGGTGTTCGTGGTGCTCAGGCGCGATCCATGCAAGTGCAGCATGATCAAAAGCCGAAGGAAGCGTTCTTAAATATTCCCTTTCCTGGGCTTTTCTAATCTTTCGTGTTTTTATTTTGTTTTTTATTTTTTTAATCACTTTGGTGTTCTTCAAAAATTCATAGTATTTTATCACAAAAAGCCCCTTTTGAGAAGGGCTTTAAGTGTATTTCTATAAAGAAAAGTCGCTATTTACTTAGGCGTGAATGGAGCAAGTGCTACGATTCGCGCATTTTTGATCGCATTTGAGAGTCTTTTCTGATGCTTAAGGCATGTTCCCTTGTAGTACTTTGGTGCGATCTTCTTGTACTGAGTAATGAATTTCTGCAATAAATTTATATTTTTGTAGTCAATATAGTTTATGTTGCTATCGCAGAATTGGCATTTTCGCCCTTTGTATGTTGGCATGATTTTAAAATATTATGAATTAAAATACGTTCTCTTCTTCAGAATCAGTACTTTCTTTACTTTCTGTACTTTCTGATTCTTCAGGAGATGAATCTTCCACGTCTTTTTTGTCTGATTTTTCTGAAACATGATCATCAGAGTCTGACTTCTTTTCAAGCATTATCATGTCCTCAAGAACGACTTCAGTGCGGTATTTCTTGTCGCCATTTTCAGTTTCCCAACTACGTGTTTTTAAATACCCTTCAAGATATACTAATCTACCAGTCTTAAGGTACTTTGCGCAGATCTCAGCAAGCTTTGCCCAAGCAACAACTTCATGAAATTCTGTAGATTTTTTTCTGTCTGAATCTCCTGTTGTCCACTCACGATTAGTTGCGATTCCAAAAGTTACAATTGACTGACCATTTTGAGTTTCTTTTAGTTCAGGATTTCTAGTTAAGTTTCCGATTAGAATTACTTTATTTACGCTTCTCATTGTTCAAATTTGTTATGTTATAAAGAAATATCTGGATCGTCGATGATGCTCTTTAATTTTTCATCAACTTCGTCTAATTTTTTCGCAGCATCTTTTGCAGCATCTTTCTCAGCAGCGTCCTTCTCAGCATCCTTTTTTTCCTCCTCTTTTGGAGCCTCCTCAACTACTGGTTCCTCCTTCTTTTCTTCTTTTTCCTCAACTTTCTCAGGAGTGCTCTTTGGCTTTTCTTCCTCTACTTTCTCCTTCTTTGGTTCTTCTTTTTTCTCTACTTTCTTAACAGTCTTCTTTGGTGCAGCAGCAGGTGCTGGTCTTTTGTTCTCATTTTCCTTCTTTTGTTTCTCCTTTTCTTCCTCTTCTTTCTTTGCCTCTTCCTCATACTCTTCAAGAGTTCTTAATTCGTAATTATGAGGAGTTTTTGTTATTAGGTAACGTAACAACTCATTTTGAAGATTAAGAGGCTGCTTTAGTTCGTTAATTTGTGCCGGTTCCATTTCAAAATTAAGAACAGCATAATAAGCCTGCTCGTTCTTTTTAATGGTATAAGCAAGGTCTCGAACGCCCCAAATATCTTCATGATAGATCTCTCCATCATGTTCTTTTAAAAGATTGCGTACTTCGTTCAACGCATCTTCTGTGGCTTTTTCTCCTAAATCTGGGAGTAAAAGCACCATAATTTCATACTTCTGAGAAGATTTTTCTTCACTCATGTTTCCTATGGATTAGGGATATAAATATTATCTCTAAGCTCTAAGCCGCAATTGCGTAGAGCAGAAATCTAGTTTTTTGCAGGGGGAAAGTATCAAACTGAGGTTTTTTTTGCAATAGCAATACGACATTTTTCCTCTATTCAGTCAAGGATTTATTGAAAAGGGCAGTACTCCTGTCAACATGTTTTTGCGGCGTTTTCCCCTGTTCTAAAGCCCCTATGCAGCGCTTGACACATTTGGGGTTGCATACTCTGCAACATTGTGGTTAAATTGTCAATTAGTGCACCTTGCTGGTGCCTTTTGAAATCAGTCATAATTAATCAGACGGTATCATCCTAATACTTATATGGAAGTAACTGAAACAACCTTAGAGGTAAATAAGTTCGCACGAAGAAGTCGCCATCTGCGCATCTTCTCTCGTGGAGACATCGTTAAGATCCATTTTAGAGATATCCTTCGTGGAGCTTTTAAAAAGCTTTCTTTCTTGCATGACAATCCTGCTACTAAGTGGGTGCAAGGGCTTCTGAATACTATAAAGAGTGCTATTCCATCTGTGCTGCCTGTTTCTCCTCAGAGAAGACTGGTTTTCCAGGCGGTTATCGTTTCTGGAATGCTGCTTGTTTCAACTTCTGTTGCGCCTTTTATGTTCTCATCAGCTTCAACAGGATATTCAAATGACTATATAGGTGCTTATACGCTTCCTGGAGATATTTTAGTTTCTAATGAAGAAGGATATTTGATTAAAATCAATCCTCAAACAGATATTGCAAATAGAGTTGGAATGACTGATTACGCAGTTCACACTATAGAAAGTGGTGAATCTCTTTCAGTTATTGCGCAAAGATATGGAGTTAGCTCAAAGACTATTATGTGGGAAAATGGTATGAGTAACGCTAATTCTATTCGTGCAGGACAATCTTTACTAATCCCTCCTGTAGACGGCATTAGTCACACAGTTGCTAGTGGAGATTCTTTAGAGAAGCTTGCTACTAAATATGAAATTAATGTGGATTCAATTATTGCTCAAAATGGTCTTGAAACGGATATATTATCAAAGGGGCAGAAAGTGTTCTTGCCTGGTGCTGAGCCAATTCAGCCTATAAGTACTGTTGCTGCTGGATCTACTGCTACCACTGGTGCTCGTATCGATGCTCGAAGTTATGCTGATTCTTCAGATGCTCCTATTGTTGGAAAGGTCTTCATATACCCTACAAAGGGTAAGATTACTCAAGGATATCATGCTGGACATTACGCTCTTGATATTGCTGACAGAAGCAAGCCTGCTGTCTGGTCTGCAGGTGGAGGAACTATCACGAAGGCTTCAACTGGAACTTGGGGAGGAGGATATGGTAACCACGTAATAGTTGATCACGGAAATGGTCTACAATCACTTTATGCTCATTTAGACAGTGTTGCAGTATACGAAGGACAATATGTTGGTCAGGGTGAAGTAATTGGTGTTATGGGTAATACAGGGCGTGTATATGGTGCTACTGGAATACATCTTCATTGGGAAGTTATTCAGAATGGTGTGAAGCAATATCCTGGTAACTTCTATTAGAAATGAATCTCCTTAAATGGATGTTTAAGTTTATTTGGCATATCCCACGAAATATTCTTGTTATTGTTGTTTGGATATATCAAAGGACAATTTCTCCTGATCATGGTCCTTTTAGGGTTATGTTCCCTGGCGGGTACTGCAAATTTACTCCTACTTGTTCGGATTATGCTATTGGTGCACTAAAGAAATATGGAGCAATTAGAGGCACTTTTAAGGCGATTTGGCGCATTTTAAGGTGCAACCCGTGGAATTGTGGTGGTCATGATCCATTTTAGCATTGACTTTGAGAGTCAGCACATTAAAATTTGTCTGGTTTTTCTAGGTTTTAATCACTTTAAACATGGCTATCTCGCGTGCCCTAATTAGCGTGTCTGACAAGACAGGAGTTGTTGAATTTGCACAAAAAATCTCCGAAAAAGGAGTAGAAATTTTATCAACAGGCGGAACTGCTAAGGCCTTGAAAGAGGCTGGTGTCAGCGTAAAAGACGTTTCTGACTACACAGGTTTTCCAGAAATGATGAATGGAAGGGTAAAAACTCTTCATCCAAAAGTTCATGGAGGACTTCTATGCCTTCGTGATAATGACGAGCATATGGCTCAAGCTTCAGAGAATGGAGTTGAGATGATCGATTTGGTAGTGGTTAATCTTTATCCATTTAAGGAAACTGTCGCTAAAGAGGATGTTACTGAGGAGGAAGCTATTGAAAATATTGATATTGGAGGACCAAGCATGCTTAGGAGTGCTGCTAAAAACTTCAAATTCGTTACTGTAGTAACAGATCCAGAGGATTACAAGAGGGTGGCTGAGACTATTATAAATGATGGAGAAACTACTCTTGAGATGCGAAAAGAGCTTGCTGGAAAGGCTTTTGCTATGACAAATGACTACGATGAGGCTATAAATGCATATTTCAGAGATCAATTGGGTCAACCAGAGCTTATGAGCCTGCATTATGAAAAGGTTTGCAGCCTTAGATATGGAGAAAATCCTGACCAAAAAGCAGC
>JABJOK010000122.1 GCA_018664365.1 Candidatus Peregrinibacteria bacterium
GAAAAAAATTCTTTTAATAACTCTAACGGTTTTTTTGCTAGTAAGTGCTATTGGCATTACTTATAAGTCGATGGGGATTCTTCAAAAACCAGATTTAACATGCGATACATGTGATGTTTTGGAAGTTTGTTCTGGGACTTGTAGTGGCATTCCAGTGAGGGCGAAAAATGTTACTATTGCAGTTGATGTTGTTGTTTGGGTTCTTTTTGCGACATCATTCTTTTTCTCTTTTAGAAAAAGGGGCGATGGAAGTGTTGATGATACATCAAAGTAAGTTTAGCCTTTATCAGTAAGGGGTAATAATTAAAATTTATACATGAATTATATTATGATTGTGGGTTCAATAGCGGCGGCTTGTACTACACTTTCGTTTTTGCCTCAGGCTATTAAAGTTATAAAAACTAAACATACGAAGGATTTGTCGTTGGAGATGTATTCAGTTTTTGTTTTTGGTGTTTTGATGTGGCTAATTTATGGGATTTTATTGGGGGAGCTTCCTATTATAATTGCAAATGTTGTGACATTGGTTTTAGCGAGTGTTATTCTTGGTTTTAAAATTAAGTATAAGTAATTCCTATTCTTGGGGCATCTTGCTAAGATGGGTTTAATATATTTGAAGCTATTAACAAACAAAATTATGGGTAAAGGAAAAGATAAAGGGAGCAAAGAAGCAAAGAAGGTAGGTATGTCTAAGGCTGAGAAAAAGGCTAAGAAGCAGGCGAAGAAGAATGCATAATGAAAAATAAAGAACTTTTAGGAAGTGTTTTTGCGGCGTTGTCTGTTATGGCATACGTTTTTGAATGGTGGTTTGTGAGAGAGATTGGGGAATTTGGGATTACGGGGTTCTTTTTGCTTTCGTTGCTTTTTTCTGCGGGATTTGCGCTTTTGATGTTTGGGTTATTTTCTAAGAAAATACGAAAATCTTTTCCTAAGAAAGAGAAGAGGTGGCTTTTTCTTTTTGGAGTTTTTGACGTGCTTGCGTTCTCGTTTTTCTTCTTAGCATTGTTGGATATCTCTGTTGTGAAAACTTTGCTTTGGGTTAGTCTTTCTCCTTTTTATGTTTTGTTTTTGTCTCCTATGTTTTTTAAGGAAAAAATCACATTGGATAAGTTTCTAGGAGCATTTTTGGGGTTTCTCGGTGTTGCGATTTATCTTATTTTGGGAGAAGGGGCTGAAGGAATATTTAAGTTGTCGATAGGGGATCTTTATGGGTTTCTGTGCGGGTTTTCAATGATTGGGTTTTATCTTATTAGTTCTAAAATGAAGGAGCATCCTATCTATTGGCGGATGGCATTTACGTGGATGCCGGGATTTTTGTTGCTTCCAATTCTTCTTATGTTTTTCCCCGTGAATTTTTCTTTTAATGCGTTCTTGTCTCCATATTTTTTGCTTATATTCTTTTCGATTGTAGCGACTTCATTATTTATGGCGATGGGATTTTACCAGTTGGCTGTTAAATATTTGGAGGTTTCGAAAATTAGTGTGATCAGAATGCTTGAACCTGTTTTTCAAGGACTCACAGCTTTTTTGATAGCTGGAGAGGTTTTGAATTTTTGGCAGGGAATTGGAGCGATGCTTTTGCTGGCTGGAATCTTTATGGTGCAGAGGAAAAGGACTTCTAAGAAGGATAAAGTTGCTATACTGTATGAGCAGGGTATTTAACTGAATATGATGACTTCGCTTAAAGATTCACAAAAAGATATTGATCATATAAAGGCTCGTAATAAGCGGGTTGAGCTTGATAAGGCGTGGGAAACCAGTTGGATGAGGAGGCTTACGTTACTTGTTTTTACTTATATTACAGTTGTGGTGTTTTTCTTTGTGGCGGATCTAGCCGACCCTTTTGTGAATGCGGCAGTTCCTTCTTTGGCATTTATTATATCCACCTCTACGGTTTCTTTTATTAAAAGGTGGTGGATCAAGAGGGTGTAGTTTAAAGGGCTCCCCCTGTTGACAAATCAGGGTTTTTCTTGTATTGTTGGAGCTTCGTGATTTTTGATTGCGGGGCTGATCTTTTAAAAAAATTTGTTAGAAATTAAGGTGGTGGTGCTTGATTGGATGAGCACTTGTAGTCGGTCGCTTCTCAATGGTTGGGAAAGGTAAAACTCCCATGAAGACGACTCGGTTCGGTTCGCTCTCGACGCTCGTATGCGTCGTCGTGTTTCTCACTCTCACCCTCACCTCCTGCGGCGGTGCTCAGCGATGCGATCGCGACTACCCCGTGCATGACATGTTCGACGAAGATGGTGTCTCCCTCGCGGAGGTCGCCGATGACGCTTCGAGCTTCTACCGTGGCGAAGGAGAGGTCCAGGTCGGCCAGAAGGTCATGATCTGCGGCCGCTTCCTGACGTATTCGGAGGAGCGCGAGGTGCGTCAGCTCTTCGACGATGCGCGTCACGCCCTCGGCATGGTTCACTGCAAGGGCAGCGAGTTCGTGGGCATGCTGGGCGTCGGGTATTTCCGGCACACGCTGGGTACCAGTTCGTGCGTTGTGGCCTTCGTTGAGTCGGTCGAGTGCGCGGACTACGACGTCCTCAACCCGTACGAGTACATGCCGTACAAGGACGTGCCGCGTCCCTACAACCCGGCTCCCGTCTACGGCTACGGCGAGTACCGGGAGCACATGGGCTACGACGCGGACTACTACCTGATGAAGTAGCGCGTTTGAGATTCCGATGTTCTTAGAACGTGTCGGGGAGGATGAGGAGTTATGATTGCTGCGAAATTACATTCGAGCATCAAGCACCACATCCACCTTAGTTTCTAATTGTTATTATTTAGTATTATATTTCATACAATGGATAAATCTGAGTTTTTACAACAATTGATCGATACTGATGGGCCTCAATTTGAAGAGGGGCAGGTTGATCGCTGTGCTGATGGTGAATGCTGCACTTGTGGTGTTTGTTGTATTGCATTTCAGGTTGATGTTCCTGCTGTGGGGGAGTTGCAAGGAATTTTTAGAAAAGAGGCCTTAGAAATATGTCCACATATGGTTATCGATGATACGGGATTTAAGTGTGGTCTTCATGGAAACAAGGGGGAAGATCCTCGTTTAGACAGATGCCAAAATTTTAGAGGTGATGAAATGGCTGTGAGTGTTAATGAGAGGTTTAGAACTAACTACACTTGTTATGAGTGGGTTTTTAATGCCTACCTGGGAACTATTTATGAAAAAGGAAATGCTGAGGATATTGCTATCGCAGAGATGATGGCAAGAAGAGGAACGCTACCTTTTGTTATTGATATGGAGGAAAGAATGGGAAGGGATTGGGCGTTGAGTTTTGTTAGAAGGATTATAAGAATGAGGCAAAGTGGAGAATGGCCTTTAGGTGAAGAGTTGCCATATAAATTATTTGAATATATTGGATTGGGACAGGAGTTTTTGGATATGATTGAAAAGGGTGAGGCTGAAAAAGCTGCGGATGTGCAAAAAACTCCAGATCAAAGAGGTTTAATTTTAGAAGATGGGATTTCTTCTGAAGATAGAGAGGTTGTAGATTCATGGGTTCAAGTGGTATTGGATGTTGCGAGAAGGATAAGAGAAGACAATAAGTAATTAAAAAAACACCCAATTTTCATTGAGTGCGAAAACAATTCTATTGCTTAACACAACGTGGTTTGGTAAGTTTTTTCACTGTAATTTTGTTATATGGGGGTTGAGGAAAGAGCTGAGCAAATAGATGGGGGAGAGGGCTTAATGATTAGGAATGCCGTTAAGGAAGCTATTAGGGTGGCATTGGATTCCTTTTTGGATGATATTGAGCGAATATGCCCAGATGAGGATATTCGAGCTCTCTTGGCCGCTGCTGTGCCAGAGCATAAAAGACTTTTGGATGATCCCGGTTTTAGAGTGCGCGACTATAAGGATAAGATCGATGCAATCTATGATGACTTTGGAGAAGTTCCTGAAGATAAGCTTGAGCCTATTAAGGCTTATATTGCCGACGTGCGTGAGCACATTACTTGTTTTGTTCGAGTGCTTAAACTCCTTGAAGAGAATGGAGTTGCTGGAGAAAAAAATGATTTCAGAAGAAATCCAGAATTTATTGAAAGTGATAGTGAGATTGGTGTTAAATTTGAAAAATGGGTTGAGTCTATGTGGGCGACTCCTAGAGTTGAAGATCTTTTGAGAAATGTGATTTCAAAATTGGAATTGGGGAAGTTTTATAGCTGTGAGGAAATTTTTGATTTGGCTGAAGGCTTTACTAGGTCAGCTTTTACTTCTGTCTTGAATCGTCTTTCTAGATATTTTGATGTTCCAGGATACTCTGGAAGTGAGTTTAGAATACTTTTTTGGAAAGAAAAGATACATGGGGCAGGAAAAATTACTGATATTGCGTTGTTTAGGTGTTGTTCTACATAAAAAAACGCCTAGGTTTATTTAGGCGCTTTTAGTTTTTTGTGAATGTCTTTAAGCTTTTTCTCTCATTTTCATTTCTTCTGCGGCTTCGATCATGGCTTTGATGGCCATTACTCCGACGATGGTTGATCTTTCTTGTTCTGCTAGTTTCATTGAGATGAATTTTAGAGTTTCAGTTAGATCTGGGATCATCTTGTATTCAAGAGCGTTTACACGTCTTCGAGTTGTTTCAAGTTCTTCAGCCAACCTTTCCGCTTGTTTTTCGATCTCTGCCAGCTTCATAAGAAGTGGGAAGACATCTTGGAAAGATTTTAGAGCCATATCTAGCTCAGCACTTGTTTGAAGGTAACCATAGTTCAAAATATCTCCTTCTTGTTTAATTTTGAAGTATGGAATGTGCACACTCATCACGTTTTTTGTCGTTACTTCGAGTTCCATCTTTGCAGAAGGATATAGAAGTGCAGTCTCAAGCATTGCGGGATCCATCATTGATGATGCAAACATGAAGTTTTTGAATGCTCCCCCGAGCTTTTCTTCCACCTCACGACGCATTACTTTAGCCTCACGGATGATTTCCATGAATTTCTGCATCAGACCATCCTGCTTGTCTTTAAGAAGCTTATGTCCACGTTTTGCACTCTTCAATCTCTTCTTGAGATTAAGGAGCTCCATTCTTGTTGGTTTGACGTCTAATTTAGCCATTTAAGGTATTTGTTAGCAGGAATTATTTAGTCTCCTTCGGTAGGTATTTCTCAATGTACTCATCCTTAACACGTTTTAGCTCTGATTTTGGAAGAGCTGACATTAGTTTCCAAGATAGATCTAGTGTTTCTTCGATTGAACGGTCATCTGTTTCATCCTGTTTGATAAACTCTTGCTCAAAGTTCTTAGCGAACTCTAGATACTTAAGATCGATATCAGATAGAGCAGATTCTCCCAAGATAACAGCCAAATCACGTACCTCTAGTCCACGAGCGAAGGCTGCGTACATTTGTCCAAATACACCCTCATGATCTTCACGAGTAATCTTTCT
Source organism: Candidatus Peregrinibacteria bacterium (assembly GCA_018664365.1). Classification (GTDB taxonomy): domain Bacteria; phylum Patescibacteriota; class Gracilibacteria; order UBA1369; family LOWO2-01-FULL-3; genus JABJOK01. The sequence goes on from JABJOK010000122.1 coordinate 5,397, forward strand.
CGCTGTTGGAGATAGACGTGACAATGAAGGCAGTACGTTTACTGGTGGGTAGATACCTTCACGATGTAGTTCACGAGAAAGTACGATTTGTCCCTCAGTAATATATCCAGTTAGATCTGGGATTGGGTGAGTAATATCATCCTCCGGCATAGTTAGAATTGGAATCTGAGTAATTGATCCTTTCTTACCCTTAACACGTCCAGCTCTTTCATAAAGTGTAGCCAGATCAGTATATAGGTAACCAGGATAACCACGACGTCCAGGTACTTCTTTACGAGCCGCAGATACCTCACGCAAAGCCTCACAATAGTTTGTAAGGTCAGTAAGGATAACAAGTACGTGCATATCTTTTTCGAATGCTAGGTACTCAGCAGTTGTAAGTGCAAGACGAGGAGTAGCAATACGTTCTACTACTGGATCGGCAGCTGTATTTAAGAACATTACAGATCTGTTGATCGCACCAGTCTTTTTAAATTCGTTTGTGAAATATTCAGCTTCTTCGAATGTCACACCCATCGCAGCGAAAATTACCGCTGTGTTTGACTCTTCACCACGTACTTTACACTGACGAGCGATCTGAGCCGCTACACGTGAGTGAGGAAGACCAGCTCCTGAAAAGATCGGAAGCTTTTGTCCACGTACTAGAGTGTTAAGACAATCGATTGTTGAGATTCCTGTTTGGTAGAAGTCATTCGGGAAGTCTCTTGAGTAAGGATTAAGAGGTGCACCATTGATGTTGATCTTTTTTTCTGGAATTACTGCCTCTCCACCATCGATTGGTTTACCAGATCCAGAGAAAACACGACCAAGCATGTCTTCTGATACTCCGATTTCCATCGCTTTTCCTAGGAACTTAGCTTTTGTTCCTTCAGTTGCGATACCTTGTGTTGATTCGAACATCTGTACAAGGGCTGTATCGTTGTGGACTTCAAGAACACGTCCCATACGAACTGAACCTTCAGCAGTTGTCATCTCAACTAGTTCTTCGTACTTTACGCCTTCAACTCCTTCTACGAGTATCAGCGGTCCAGCGACTGATTTTAATGTTTTATATTCTTTCTGCATGATATGAAGTGATTATATTTATAGAATTAAGCTTCTAGTTGAAATTTAGATCCATATGCTTGTATGGCTTTTTGAATTTCTTTATGTAAATCCTCGTATTTTTCAAGCTCTTCCTTTTTGATGTCCTTTGCCTTAACTACTTTTTCCATGATTGGAAGGGCAAGGAACTCATCGAATGAGAAGTTTTCTTTCTCAACTAGTGGAAGTGCCTCGTAGTAAACAGTAAGGATACATTTTAGAATCCAGTATTGTTTCTTTAGAGGAGTGTAAGCGTCTTCATAATCGAATGCGTTTTGGAATAGGAAATCTTCACGCAACGACTTAGCAGTTTCAAGTGCTAGTCTTTCTTTTGGTGAAAGCGCATCCATTCCTACAAGTTTCACGATTTCTTCAAGCGAAGCTTCCTGCTGCAGGATGTTCATTGCTTCAACTTTTAGAGGTTCGTATTCTTCTGAAACCTCTTTCTTCATGTAATCACGAACGTTGTCTCCGTATAGTGAGTAACTAGCTAGCCAGTTGATCGCTGGGAAGTGACGTTTGTAAGCAAGCTTAGCATCTAGTCCCCAGAATACTTTTGTTACACGAAGTGTGTTCTGTGTAACTGGCTCAGAAAGATCTCCACCTGGAGGAGATACAGCTCCGATCGCTGTAACTGATCCAGTTCTTCCTTCTGATCCCTGACATTTAACGTAACCAGCTCTCTCGTAGAACTCAGCAGTCTTAGAACCAAGGTAAGCAGGATATCCTTCTTCACCTGGCATCTCTTCAAGACGACCTGACATTTCACGAAGTGCTTCCGCCCAACGAGATGTTGAATCGGCCATAAGCGCTACGTTATATCCCATATCACGGTAATACTCAGCGATTGTGATTCCTGTATAAACAGAAGCCTCACGAGCGGCTACCGGCATGTTTGATGTATTTGCAATAAGAATTGTACGTTTCATAAGTGGCTCACCAGTGTTTGGATCTTCAAGCTCTGGGAACTCGTTTAGTACCTCAGTCATCTCGTTACCACGCTCTCCACAACCGATATAAACGATTACTTGAGCATCACAGAACTTAGCTAGTGATTGCTGTGTAACTGTTTTACCAGCTCCGAATGGTCCAGGAATACATCCTGCTCCACCTTTTGTAATTGGGAAAAGTGTATCTAGAATACGTGTTCCTGTAACTAGAGGTTCTACTGGAATACTTTTTTCTTTAACTGGTCGAGGACGACGAATTGACCATTTGTGTACCATTGTAATTTCGTGCTCTTTTCCATCTTCATCTTTTACAACCGCTACAACATCGTCGATTGTGTAATCTCCACTCTTAATTTCTTCAAGAGTTCCTCCTACTACTGTTGGTGGAACCATTACTTTATGGTTGATCAGTGTTGTCTCTTCAACTTCTCCAAGAATGTCACCACCTTCTACTTCATCACCCTTTGCTTTTAAAGGTTTGAAATTCCATTTTTTCTTGTGATCAAGTCCAGGAACGTTAATACCACGTGTGATATAAGCTCCAGCCTCTTTTTCAATAAGGTGAAGTGGACGTTGGATACCATCATAGATTGATGTTAGTAGTCCAGGTCCAAGTTCCACTGACATGGTGTCACCAGTACGTGCAACTGGATCCCCAGGACCGATTCCTGAAGTGTCTTCATATACCTGGATTGATGCGTTATCTCCATCAAGCTCAATGATTTCCCCCATAAGCTTTTCTTCGGATACACGAACCACCTCGAACATTTTAGCGTCTTTCATTCCGTTGGCTACGACTAGCGGTCCAGATACTTTTATTACTTTTCCTTCTTTCATGTTATTTAAGAGTTAGTAGGATTTATTATATAAATATTTAATTTGTTTATTGATCGCCAAAGATGTCGCTTCCGACAGCTCTTTCTACCATTTTTCCGATTCTCTTTAATCCGTATCCTGATGTTCCTTTAGATCCTGGAACTGGAACGATTGCAGGAAGTGCATTTTCAGATAGTTTTTTGTAGTCTTCATCTGAAATTTTCATTGCTAGATCTTCTGTGATGAAAATTACTGCGTATGCTGGTCGTGTTTCTCCTGTTTTTGAATCAATTACGATTTCTTTCTTCTTTAGCTCAAAAAGTTTTGCTGTTGCTTCTTCACCAGTGTTTGAATCATGAGTCTCTAGCCCTAGAGCTTTAAATCCTAGGATTGTATCTTTGTTTCCGACGATTGCTGTTTTAAACTTATCCATTATGAGTAAAGATTACGTAGTCTTGGTTGAATTTCTTCTGGGTTGATTTCATTTAGCTTGTTAACCATGATCATTCGAATAACCATCGCGTTATTTCTTTTTGCTAGGAAATAGGCTATTAGTGGTTCTGGTCCGAATGGAATTAGTTTTGCCTGTTTGATGAAATCTGTTAGATGGTTTTCAGCTTCTTTTTCTAATTGGAGGAATGATTTTTCCTCTTCGTAAGATTTGTATCCAGTTGCAACCACCTTTGCGTACTTGGTCCCTCCCATAATTTCTGGGAAGTCAGTTAAGTCTCTTGAAAAGGCCTCCTTGAATTTACTGAATGGCACAGTTCCATTCCATAGGAAGCCAGTTTCAAAGACTTCTAGCTCTTTTTCCTGAGTTTTCATCCGGAAAAGGAGCTTAATGTTGTTTAGATCGATTAGTTTCTGAACATACTGTAGTAAGAATTCGTTTTCACTGTCTGAAGCGATGTTGTACACCATCTTCATTAGCTTTTGGTCTAGGTATAGGTCAATAATCTGAGGATCGTTATCGTGTTTTTCAAAAAGTTGGTATACCTTTTTGATTTTCTTCTTTAGATATTCCTCTTCTTTCTCTTCAAGACCGAAAGCAGTGTTTGTATCTTCAAAGATAAATGTTTTTAACGCATCAGTACTGATGGTTCCCATTTTACTTAGTAGGTACTCGATTTCTTCAAATGATTTTTCGCTCAGCTTTGCTTTGAGCATAGTTTTGATGTTGTGAAAATCGTATTGGAAAAGAAGAATGTTTAAAATTCTCTGGTCAGGTGTGACCTTTTCCAGAATCTCCTTGATATCCAATAGTCCTTCGTCCAGAACAGTTTGGAAATCAGATGGGTTTTCGATTCCAGCTTTGTTGTCTGCGTAGTCGAACTCGTTTAGGACACGGAAAGAGTCTTTCCCATCCTTAGCAAGCATCATTCTCTCTACCTCATTATCTCCAAGGAGAAGAGTTTCAAGAGTTCTGATAAGGGCTACACTGTATGCAAAGTCGTGCTTGTTAATCATTTAGAACAGTAGTTTATGCAATTTAATTTCAAGATCCTCGCGAAGCTGCTCTCCGATAACAGTCTCGAAAGAGTTATCAACTTCAATTTTTTCGGTTTTTAGGATGAATCCACCTTTTATAGCAGCACCTTTATCTGACAGCATATATTTCTTTCCTGATTCTTTGATGGCTTTCTTTGTTGCGTCTTCTTTTCCTTTTGCAGGAATGACTACAACGTCATCAGTTAGATCTGCTTTCTTAAGCATATCTGCAAGAATAGATTCATATTTGTCAGATGAAGCTAGTGCTTCGATGGCTTTCTCAAGAGCTTGATCGATCATGCGTCGCTTTGCAGATAGAAGCTTGTTCTTAGCTTCACGTTCAGCAAGAGTTTCTGCCTTTTCGATGATTTTTTTACTCCTTTCCTCAACTTTGTCGTGCATTTCTTGATCAATCTCTTTCTGCTTTTCTTTGTCTGCTGTCTCTAATTTAATTTTCTTTTCCTTAAACTCTTTTTCTAGTTGAGAAATTTTGTCATCCGTCTCCTTTTTGATTTTTTCTAAAATATCAGCTAGTGCCATATTTAAAGGGAGTCAGTGATTATAGTTTGATAAAGAATACAAGTAGAGCACTAACTAGGAATCCTAGTACCGCGTATGTTTCTACCATTGCTGAAAGAACCATAGCTTTACCCATTTGAGAAGCATCCTTAGCAATCATGTTCATACCTGCTGCTGATACTTTACCCTGATTAATTCCTGAGTATAGACAAGCGAATCCACATGGTAAACATGCGAAGAATAGCTGCCATCCTTGTGCTAAAGTGATGTCCTTTGCTCCTCCTCCAAGAATTCCTGTGAAAAGAAGAATAAGGAAACCGATCAAGAATCCGTAGATTCCTTGTGTACCTGGTAGGGCTTCTAGAATAAGAACCTTACCGAATTTCTCTGGTTGTTCAGTAGTTACTCCAGCACCTGCTTGTCCAGCTAGTGCTACACCAACTGATGAACCGATTCCTCCGAGGATAACTGCGATTGCAGCTCCTGCTAGTGCTAGGGCTAGACCACCCCATTGTGCGAACAATTCTGCCATTTTAATTTGGTTAAATGGTTATTTTTTAAGAAAGATATATTTAGTCTTTTTGCTGAATGGTTTGAACTCATCTCCTCCACCTTCCATGAACTTTGTGAAGAACTCCACAAATTGAAGACGTCCAGAGTGTATGAATGAACCAAGAGCATTAAGTAGTAAGTTGAAAATGTGCCCTCCAACGAAGACAACAGCGGCAAGTAGCCATCCGACGTATGGCATTCCTAGAACTAGACCGGCTACAATGTTCACGGCAAGACCGATAATTGCTGTAGCAAGACCAAGAGCTAGCATACGAGAGTATGAAAGAATGTCACTCATATATCCAACAAGGTCATATAGTCCTAGAACTCCTTTTAGACTTCCTGGTATCAGCCCTCCAAAAATTGAAGAAATGAATTTTCCAACAATTCCACCCTTTTTGTTTTTCCAAGCTCCTACTGTTGAAGCAATAGCGCTTTTTACAATTATGATTCCTACTCCTATTAGTGCTAGGTTTTTTGACAGTCCTACGAGTGATTCAGGTAGAACCCCAGTCATAGTAAGGATCATAAATCCGATAGATGATAGTAAGAAGACCCAGGTTCCTGATTCTAATAGAGCCTCTTTCTTGTCTACAGTTCTAAATGTGTGAACGAATTTCATTATCACTCCCATTAAAACTTGAATGAATCCAAGTGAAAGTGCCAATATAAGGACTGCAATTGGATTTGTAAGAGCGTTTATTTTCTGGAAAACGAAGAATTGTTCTCCATTGTCTGCGGCATAAGTTAGGAATTGTGGAACTTGCTCGGGAGTAAGTCCAAACCATCCTCCGAATAGTGCACCTATTATAAAGGTAACGATTCCTCCATACATAAGGAGTGTCACTAGCTTCTTTATTCCGTCTGCCAATTTGAAGAATTTCAATATAGCCAACATTGCGAAGAACATAACTAGTCCGTATCCAGCATCTGTAAGACAAAGTGCAAAGAACACTATGAAGTAAGCTGCTAAGAATGGAGTGGGGTCTAGCTCGTCTGACTTTGGAAGACCATATATTTTTGAAACCGCCTCGAATGGTGATAGAAATTTGTTGTTGTCGAGCTCCACTGGTGGAATTTCGTCTTTTTCTAGTGGAATCTCTGTAAGCTCATATTCGTTTGTAACTTCGTCGATGTATCCTTTTATTTTATCTATGTTCTTTTTCTGCATCCATCCAGTAACCATGAAGCTGTACTCTGTTTGACCTAGCTTCTTGTCCGTGTCTGTCTTTTCAATTTTCCAAGATAGATAATCGTGTACAACATGTAGGTTTTGGATGTTTTCTCCTAGCTCTTTCAGCTCCTTGTCGGTTTCTTTAAGAGCTTTTTCGTTTGTGTGAATATCTTTTTCTACTGTTTTAAGATAGTCAGTAACGAGTCCTTCTGTTTTTGGAAGTTCTGATTCTGAGAACTTGTACTCAGTTAGAACCTGACGAATTTCTCTTTCTAGTTCTTTTTCGAAGATTACCATTAGGTATGAATCAGCAGTCCCTTTATTCACAACCTCTAAGCTGATTAAGTCACTTAGCTTTATGATTTTCTCTTTAGCGTCGTCTAGGTTGTTTGTCTTTAGGCTTCCTAGAATAGTCTTTGTATTTACCGTTTCTTTTATGTTCTCAACTGGAATTTCTAATTTCTTCCATGGAGTATAAAGAGATAGCTCGTTTTTTAGAGCAGACAAGTTGTTTTTAGCGTTTGCTATTTTTTCTTCAACTTTAGTACATCCTTCTACAATTTTTTCGTAGTCAAAATTCTTAACTCTTTCTTCAACCTCTTTATTAGAAAGAACTTCAGGTCCTTCAAGAATACCTCTTTTCTTTCCGTGGTCATTAAGAAGCTTGATTGCGAACTCTACGTTTGCGTGAGCCAGCTCTGTTTTTTGATTACTTTGGAGATCTTGATAAGAATCTCCTTTAAGTTCGCTGTCGTCAGCTATTTCTATAATATCTACTGCACCAGAGTCTTGCAGAACCTCTAAGATCTCTGACTTCTTGCTTTTTGATCCAATTAATTGGATTTTCTTAATCTTGGCGAGTGCCATATTTATTTAGATTTAACGTATGATACAAAATCTTCTGAAATTTCTTTGACTGCAGAATCAACTTTTCCTTCTGCGTCAGAATCAAGACGAACAACGTCGCTTTCTGCTGTTGCCATCTTTGATTTTAGGATTTCTCCTGCTTCTTTTTTTACTGCTCCAAGCTTTTCGTTTCCTTTTTCACGAAGGTCCGCTTCGAATTCAGTAGTCTTCTCAGCTAAATCTTCCTCAACTTTTCTAAGCTTTGAATCAAGTTCTTGAGATGATTTCTCGATTCTTTTCTTAGCCTCGTCTTCGGCTTTTTTTATCTGAGAGATAGGATCGTTTTGAGTAGTCATATTTGCCCTTTGGTTAACTAAAAAAACCTTATCACATAAGATAAGGTGTATGATTTTTTGCCGGACCAAGTTTATGTATGAAAAACCTAAAAGTCAATGCTAAAAATTAATATTTTACTTAGGGAATGCCATTTCTGTTGACATTAAGCTAGTAAACTTGCGAGATTTACAATTTTGATTGTGGCTGTAGAGGCTAGATTGTCAACGAACTGGGCCCCGTAAGCTTTTTTGCTAATTCGAGGGTCCATAATGATAGCTTCTTTTGCAGAATCGGAGTTGGGTATTCGATTAATCAGTTTTTTGAGGCCGAAAATTGCGCGTGGAATTTGAAATTCGTTCCATGGATCTTCAAGGTTCTTACTAGTCGAAACTATAAATGGATCGCTCGGTGGATCGAAGGGGATTTTGTGTATTAGTAGATTTGTGATGTCTTTTTGTTCTGTGAAATTGCTCCAGAAGTTTGGAGTAATGAATAGTACTGAGTTTTCTGGGTCTTTTTTGAATTGTTCTTTAAGTTTACCTAGTGAGCCTGTTAGTTGGCTTACCAGTGTTATGCCAGCGGCCTTTAAGGGTTCCCCCAAGGCAAGGGTGAACTGTTCTAGCTTCTTGCGGGAGTTAAAAATTACTGCAGTCTTTCCTTTCTTTAGTGAGCAATAGTCTTTTATGAACTTTATGATTGTTTGTTCGTTTGGCTCGTATGCTGGAACATCCTCAGTTACAAATACCTCTAAGTCTTCTCTCATAGGGTAGTCTTTGTAGAACTTGAGATCTGAGGGGAGCTTGTATAGGGCGCGTGTGTTTGTGCAGTCATCGTTCAGGTCTAGGTTTTCATGGAGAATCTTGTAGTTCTCTGATTTGTCAGTTATTTCCTTCAGAGGTTCTGCAAGTGATAGGGGAGCACTCCTTAGCACTAGTACTTTTGAGAAATCTTCTTCTAGCCAGATAAGTTCTTTTTCTAAATCCGGTGATCTTAGTGTTTTATCTAGTGTTTCTAGTGATTTTTTCCATATTTTTAAATATCCAAGGCTTTTTTCTGATTTTATTTCAACTAAATCCTTAGAAATCTCTATTAGGCTTGAGATTGTATCCTTAATATTTTGAGCCTCTTTTGATGAGAGGTAGAAGTTGTCTATGAATGCACGTCTTTTGAATGAATCCTGATCGTTGTATTTTTCAAAATAGTTCTCAATCAGCCCTATTAGCATCTCCGCCTTTGATTTGAGCAGTTCAGGGATTTCGGTTTTGTCTGCATTTTCTTGAATCAATTGAATTTCTGAGAGTAGGAACTCTCCTTTTGTGAATTTTGAATTTGTGAAATGAAGTGATTCGGTGAATTTTTCAAAATCTATTATCACTAGGCTCTTTGCTTCAGGCTTTAGCTCTGTGACGTATTGGTGTGTGCATATAGAAGTGGCTGTTGGTTCTTTTGGTGCAAACTTCTCTTCAGCAAGAGGGAAGAAGTTTGCATCTATGCATATCTGATTCATGATTTTCTTTTCTTCTCGGAAAAAGGCTATCTCATTCAAAAGTCCAGTTTTTGTTTGCGGAAGCCACACTATAGTCTTTAGTAGTGATATGAATTCCTCATTATCAAAGGATTCTTTCTCTTTGAATATTTCGAAACGTTTTTCTGAGACGTATTTATGTGGGCAATCTAAAAATGGTGTTCCTTCAATAGATTCCTTTAGATCATAAAAGGTTTGATTGGGAATTGATATTAGAGTCCCAGGGTTTGCCTTTTTTGAAAGTTCTTTAATTAGGTCATTGTATGGGGGAAGGATTTCGTGGAGTGCTGATTCATCTTTTAAAATGGATTTCTCAATCTGGTAGTCGCTTTTTTTATCTTCGTTCTCTGATGGGGGAGTAGCCTCCTGTTTTTTAGACTCGTCGTGACTAAGAGATTTGAGGAAATCTTTTAGTGGCCAGCTGGTTTTTTTGCAAAGCTGGTGAATCTCTTTAATAGTTTCTTCTGGGAGTCCTTGAAACTGTGCTGCTAGCTTTTGAAATAACTCCATTGCAGCAATAGCATCGTCGAGGGCTCTATGCTTCTCCTCATGAGTTAGCTGAAGATGATGAGTAAGTATCTCCAGGCTGTAAGAAGAGAGTCCTGGAAGAAGTATGCTCGCTAGGTGGCACGTGTCGTATAGGGGATTGTTGTCCGTAGGAACATTGTTTGAATTCAAAAAGCTAACATCAAACTGAATGTTGTGCCCAATGATTGGAAGATCTCCAATAAATTCCTTTACCTCTTCAAGTTTATCGTCGAAAGGAGGCTTTCCTTCAAGGTCTTCGTCTTTTATTCCTGTTATATATGGAATGATGTCTGGAAGGGGAACCCCTGGGTGACATAAGAACTGAAGGGTCTCCTTGTTACCATCCAGGTCAAACTTGATAGCTCCGAACTCAATGATTTTGTTCTTAACTGGGTCAAAGCCTGTGGTTTCTAGGTCGAGTGATACAAACATAGGTTCATCCTATCTTAAAAGCCATAAAATGCAAGTTGGGGTTGATGTATAAAAATGTTGTTCTAAAACGTTTCTATGAGTGTGTCTACCGTAGTATTTTGACAATATTTCAATATCCGATATAGTTGTATGATTTCAAAAGTTAAGAAAAAGAAATCGCCCTAGAAAAGCTCGTTAAAAAGTAGAAAAACAAAAACAAACCGTAATGACGGATGGGGGGAAAAATTCAAAATAAATTGTTCCTCCTTCTGTCCTTACTAAGTGATGGTTAAGTAATCTTTTGAAGAGTTTATCCGGTGATGCTAAGACTGATCTTAGCACTGCTCTGCCCAAGATTTGATTATTATATGATTTTATCAAGGGATCACAGGCGGTCGGTGGTGACGACTGAAAACAACACTAAAGCTTGGTTAGGAATAAAACAAAAATAAAAATACACAGGAAAATCTTCTGTATGTATATTTCCCCGCTCCGGCGGGTTTTTTTTATTGTTGTTTTTGGTCCATGGCGGATTCTAGTCCAAAATTTGCTGCAATTAATGTCAGGAACTGACCTTCAAGAGTCGACATGTACATGCGGATTCTTACTAGTTCACTTGAATCAGTTGTCTGTTGCATTATTTGATCAAGTTGTTGACTAATATTTAGTGATTTCCAATATTCTAGTACTTCCTCTTGTGTGGCTCCTTGTGCTATTAGTGATTCGATATTTAGCATTTCGGCTTCTACAAATTGCTGTAAGGCTTGAAATTCTTGATTTGTTGATCCTGATGCGAGTTGTTCTTTTATTTCATTAAATTGATCTGCGAATTCCTCGTATGCTTCTGGAGTCCAGTCATCGGACTTTATTTCTCCTACTCTCTTTTCAAGGTCTTGATATTGACTGTTTGCTTCTGGAAAGTCTTGTTCTGCAATTGCAATTCTTTCAGCAGCAATTTTAGCTTGTTCTGCTTCTTGCTCTTGTATTCGTTGCTCTAATTCTTGCACCTCTTCTTCATCAAGTTCAAAAGACTCATTAAGGGTTGCTTCTATCTCTTCTGGGGACATAGGTTCCTCCTCTTCTAGGTTTTGGTCTTCCGGGGCTTGTTCTTCCGGTAAAGTTGGCTTTTCTGACGGAGTGGTCTCTTTCGAAGGAACTGGGTCTTCTTTTTTTGCTGCAGGTGGTGCTGGTGTTTCTTCTTGAGGTATCGTAACCATTTCTACATTTTCGGATTTCTCAGTTTTTGGATTTATCATTACGTATCCAACAAGTTTTTTTCCAGTTCCGGTAAGCATTGGTCCAATTTCTGTGTATCCTTTTTCAAGTAGAGATTCTAGTTTTTCGGCATCTAATTCTGCGACATTATCGTATTCATTTTCTTTGAGCATTTGCTCATAGAGAGTAGTGATTGATTGCATAGCTAGGTCTATAGACTTTCTTTTTTCAACTAGCTTTTTGGCTTCTAATTTTTTGGCTTGTTGATATTTTTTGAATTTTTCGACTTCTGCTTTTGCAATTGGAGATAGGAGGTGTTCGTATTCAAGAAGCGTAGGAATGATTTCGGTTTTCTTAACTCCTTTTTGATCTGTCCATTGCCAGTAAATTCCATCTATTGCCTGGAATTTATTTCCTTCTTCTATTTTTTTTGTTACAAGATCAAGTATTTTGTTTGATACGTAGGCAGGAAAAAGTAAGTTTCCAATCTCCCCGGTGTCTGGCACTTCGAAGAATTTTTTTACTGTTTCGTAAATTTCATCGTTACTTGGTGTTTTAGCCTGTTCTCTTGGTTTTTCTTTTGCGGTTTCACTTGAAACCTGTGGAACATCAGTTCTTTTACTGGTAAGACCTCTTTTAAAGATAATTAAATTTTCTGCAAACATAATATTTATATTAAGTATTTTGAAATCTAAAATTGATCAATGTTTCCGATTAGTGTTCGAATTATTTTTGCGCTTTCTGCTCTAGTTAGTTTGTCGTATGGAGCGAAACGTCCAGCTGATTTTCCTGTCATTATGCCGTTGTTATTTACCTCTTCAACAGCATTTATGAACCAGTGTGTGCTATTTACATCGTAAAAATTAACAGCTGTTGTTGAGTAGACTTGTACTCCAAAGAAATTGATAGTATTGGCTAACATTTGAGCA
>JABJOK010000090.1 GCA_018664365.1 Candidatus Peregrinibacteria bacterium
AAATTCCATTTTCACCTGAGGCGGAACATCCTGGGTCAACACTATCAAGAATATCAGGGATTTCGTTTAGCCTTATAGATTTTTTACTCTCTCCCTTTAAGGAGATGGAGTTCACTTCAAGCCTAGCGTACTCTTTTGTTGAATCTAATGAATAGATCGCAACAGTTTTATTAGACAGGAGTTCTTCAAGAATGCTAAGTGCATTTACAAAAACATCTTCCTCTTGCAAGGTATCTAGTTTTTGTGTAACGGTGTATATCTTTCCAAAGCTATCCTTATACCCCAGTAATTGTCCGCGAAACTCATCTTTCAACACACGGACTTCTTCAAAAACTTCATATAAAAATTTGTACTTATCATATATCAATAAAGTTTGCTTCTTTTCATTTTGGATTTCAGTTTCTTTTTTATCGCGGATAAATCCAACTACTACTCCTGTTGCAAAATAAACGGAAAAAGGAAACCAGTTTCCAACAGTATAGGTAAGCAAGCTCAAATCTGCCCCTAGTTGAGACCAAGAATAAATGATTGATGCCCCTGCCAAAACAGAAGCAAGTAAGCCAAATTGTAAACCATACACCATACTCATTATGACTACATAAAACAACCTAAAGTCTACATATTTAAACTGTATCATGATACCTGTGAGTTCACTCAGGTACTGCGCGACTAAAGCTCCCAATACTAACTCGGGCCATTTTAAGTATTTTTGTAATAACGACAGTTTGTCTAGTGCCCACTCCCAATCATATTTCCTGAGCGTCAAAACACTAAATGATTCCATCAAGCCAGGCATTTCGTCACTAAAATTGTATACAGCTTCCCAATTAAATATCTTTTTTGCAGCAAACACAGATATAGGCCGTGTATACAGAGTGTTGTTTTCAAAATCAATCTTTGTATTTGGAAAATAAGCCTTAAGCATATGTGAAAGTTCTAATAACGTGACCTTGTCTTTTGATGATAGGTTAATCACACGAAAATCTGGATTGAACTCTTTTTGAATCGCTCCAGTTAGGAAATTAGCCACATCGTTTGCGTGTAACATACTGCATACTGTATCTTCTTCAAAAGGCAATTTAACGGTTTCCCTCTCTTTGCACTGCAAGATCAATTTATACAGTAATGTATCTTTATCATACGGACTATAAACAAGCGGAACCCGGACAATGGTTGATTTAACATCATACACTTCATAATAAAAAGTGCACACCTGCTCACCTAATATTAATGCATGACCATTATCTGAAAAGGCTTGAGGTTCTACGTTCTCATCGACTACACCTTTTACAGCTCCATACACTTCAGTAGATGATATGTAGAAGAAATGTCCAACCCCTTCGCTTTTGCAAACGTCCAAAACGCTCTTTAGCCCATCAAAATTTTCCCCAACAAAAAAAACATTATCCAATAACTGTTCTTCCCGGGTTGAGATATAGATTACAGTATCGAACTTATAAGCAGAAAAAATATCGTGAAACATATTATCGGTTGGACTAATTGAATGTTTTATTAAACCTTTTTCTTGAATTTCTAGCTGTTCAACAAATTCAGAAACTATTACAGTTTTATTTCCCTGTCTTAAAAACTCCCTTGCTAATGACGTGGCCAGAGAAAATATATTTCCAGTTATTAAAACGTTCATTTCATTCCTCTACAATTTTAGTAGATTACGATTTTGATTTCAAAAGGGGCATCTTTAGAGAAAGCTAAGTTGAAGACAAACCCAATCCAAGAGCCCTATCCAGTTTAGCCGAGAAAAAACTTTCTTAATAGCCCTGCCTTGATGCCAAGGTATCCGATCCCAAAATAGAAGAATTGGGACATCGGGATAGGCTTCCAGATGTATTTCAAGGTGCTGTGCAGAGATTTTGTTGTTCATCAGATCGGAGCGCATGGCAATCTCTTCTCTTATCAACAAGTTCAAGCTCCCGCAGAAATGAGTATTGCTCTTTCTGCATCCATACGAGTGATGTCGTTTGCCTGTTGGCTGCCAAATCTGGCAGGTCGTTTCCTGCAAATATAATTGGCTTCATCTTCAGCGAGAAAGACGGTGTCAGGCACTTCTTAAGCAAGGCCAAGAGTCCTCATGGAACTAAATAACCGGTTGTAACTCTAAGGACATCTGCCGCTTTACGAAGATTGCTAAGGAATAGATTGTTGTCATCCCAATTATTAAACTCTTCATAAGTTCCCAGCCATATTTTTTGTGCAGTAGGTTCGCTACACCCCCGTTTGCGCATCTCTCCCAAAAAAACATCGCGTGACATATTTACTTTAGCAGCCAATTCTTGTACTCTACTGCCCATTGTTTACTACCTCTTGAAATTGTATTATAAACAAAAAAAGAAATGCATTTTTAAATCAAGGTAAAAAAATAATGTTCTGTAGACAACTCACCTTACAGTTTTGTAAGGTGAGTTAATTATACAACAAAATAACAAATAAAACAAATTCAGACATATTTCGTCGCATTCGCTGTGCTCGTCTTGCAAGTATTTCAATCATTCCCATAAAAAAGATAACCTTTTGCTGTGGAAGTATCTCCGCTCCGTTGGGGATTGCTCTTCAAAAGATATCTTGTCATATGATTAGGAAATAGTTGAAAATACACTATGAGATGGACCTAGCTGCAATTTCTCGGTTGAACTGCTCGTTGATGGGATGATCTGTCAAGTTTCCAATGGGGCTTGATCTGAAGAACTAATGTCGTCAGTTGGGTAATATTTTGTGGATAGATGTCGCCTCCAGAGCTCCGAGCAAGCTTTGTATCCCCGTGCGAAGCGTATCACCCCCAACTGTTTTAGAGTTGGGTTGTTGAAAGCAAATAATAGAGATATTGATTTCAGCGATTTTTATCTGACAGGTATTTGTGTTCAACACGAATTGCATGAGTAAAGAGGGGGGAGCTTCTAAACCGGGTTATTCGCAGGGGAAGGCCCCAATATGTGAGCCAGTCTCTGGAGACTGGCTGAAGATGAAAGTCGCCAGCTGAGGCATTGAAAAAAAGAGGGTCTTGCAAAGTATTTCTCATGGCGTCTTGATCTTTCAAGTTAGCATAAGCCAAATTGTTTTTTATAACAGGATTGATATTGTTTTCTTCAAGCATGGTATTGGTGTTAGCATAAAGTGTGTTACTAAGAATGCTGCAATGCGCGCATTCACCAAGCCACATCCCGTAGGTGTTATCGTAGGGAGCGTTTACATTCCAGATCAAGTTATTGTTTACCTCAATATTTGAGTTAGTAAATCCATTGGTTGAGCCGACCTTTATGCCAGTTGCCGAATCGTCTGGCCATGAATTATGCACTCGGTTCTCATAGATTTTCGCATAATCATTTCCGGGCATGTAAATACCAATATAGAAATTATAAATTTCGTTATCATATACATGGATATTAGTGTTGTTATTTTAGTGGGGTATGTATCAATCCCATTATGGTCTACATCATGAATCAGATTGCCATTTATGAACACATCGTTCACCCCCCCTGTTATTCTCATACCGTTCCATTTTGAATCGTAAAAATGATTGTTTCTGATGACGATATTATTTGTAGAGCCGGGATCTCCATTATTTTGTACATATAGGAGCATATACCCTTGGGTGCGATTTGTCCTGAATATACAATTCTGAATCGTAATATGATGAGGTCTTCCGTTGTCCGCGCCAACGAGCATCTGTTGTTTTACCGCATTGTATAGGTCAAGGTTTTCAATTGTGACGTGGGAAACGTTGCTGATTGCGATAATGCCTTTCCACATTGAGTCTTCGTCTTTCATATATAGCCCATTAAATACAGGTAAATTTCCGTCTCCGTAAGCACCAAATATTATTCCACTGGATGTTATAGCAAGAAGCCCAGCTTCCCCATCTTTGTTTAGTAACCATTCATCTCCGCGCTTGAATAAGACCGAATCCCCAGGTTTGATATTTGCCATTTCTTGATTTACTTTTCCGATTGTTCTCCAAGGAAGCTCTATAGAGCCAGGATTAAGATCATCCCCGTTCGAAGCGACATAATATTTTTTTTGACTTGATTCTGTTGGATGGCTGATAATAGGTTGAGTAGGTGGAAGGTGAGTGGGGTTGCTGCACCCAGAAACGAGTAATACCACTATCACAAAAATAAGACGCGCCATATTGAACTCCTTTATGGAAATTCAATTATAGTGTCTCTCTTTGGTTTTTGCATGGGGAAAAGGCTGTAGGCTGCGCTCAAGTTATCTAAGC
>JABJOK010000091.1 GCA_018664365.1 Candidatus Peregrinibacteria bacterium
CTGAGGTCCTGTCTTCGGTGAGAATATATGGTTCTATCTGTCCTCCAATATACTTAATAATTGCATTTTGCATCTCCCTAAGCATTTTTCCAAATTCATCCATGTGCATCTTGCTCATATCCTCTACTAAAATCACCGCATTTACTGTCTTCTCTGTAAATTTTGTTCTTTCACACTCTTTGTGATTCCAGTATCTGCATGTAATCCCTCCATTATCTTTGTATGCAACTTCTCCTTCTTTTGCCTCTTCTACATTAATCGATCCTATAGGTCTAAATGCATCCCCTTCCTCTGTGTATGTCAAATTAAGGTCTCCACATAACCAATCTAGATCCTCTCCTCCAATTGGGAGCATGAATTTAAGCGAAAAGTAATTATATAGATCTACTAATGTATTTATGTGTGGAATTTCCTTCCCTTGGCCCACTCTTTTTAATAAGGCCGCTATAGAAGGTGGATATTTGTTTGGATTAATTCCAAATTTTCCATAAGTCTCTTTCCATGCTTTTACTTTTGGTTCTTCGTTAAAGTCATATTTTGAGAATTGTTTGCCTCTTTGAGCGGCTGCTCCTCTTAATAATCCTTCTACGTTAGAGTTGCGTCTTGTGTTGTCTATCCCCTTTATAATGATCGCTCCGATTTTTAGATCGGGATATGTTTCAAAGATTTTTGGATCGATATTGAAGTTCATACCTTATTATTATGTCTTCCAGGGAGGCATTTTAGTTTAAATGTGTTTTAAATCCTAGTGAATTTGTGTAATATTTATTAAGTCAATTCATTAATATATGTATTCTCAGCTCTCAATCCTTCTCGGACTAGTAGTATTATCAGCAATTTTTTCAGGTAGTGAAACTGCACTGGTTTCTTTGACCGACTCAAAGGTTAGTGATTTGGCTGCTAGGAAGGCTCGTAACGGGAAGTTGCTAAAAAAACTAAAGAGTAATCCCCATAAATTACTCATTACAATTTTGATTGGGAATAATATTGTTAATATCTTTGCCAGTGCTTATGCAGCACTTATTTTCACTGAAATGTTTGGATCGAGTGGAGTTGGAATCGCAACTGGGGTGATGACATTCTTTATTCTTGTCTTTGGGGAGATCACTCCTAAATCTTTTGCACATCAGCATGCAGTGGGATGCGCGCAGTTTATGGCTAAACCTATATATGTTTTAGAGATTATTCTTTTCCCATTTATTTGGATTTTTGAAAAAATTGTGAAGTTGGTGAATAGCTTTTTTGGTAGTGGTTCCCAGGTAACTGTAACAGAAGGAGAAATTGTAGCGATGCTTAAAATTGGAGCAAAAGAAGGTGCTATTGAGAAGCAAGAAAGAGAGCTAATTGAAAATGTATTAGAGTTTAATGATATTGAGGTTGAAGATGTAATGACTCCAAGAGTAGTTGTTGAGTATCTTGATCACGAAATGACCATTCAGGAGGCTGTTGATTTTGCCATTAAGCATTCTCATTCCCGACTTCCAGTTTGCAACAAAGATCTAGATCATATTGTAGGAATTATTTCTATTAAAGACTTGCTCAAGCACTTTGACGCACATCACGCTAGTAGGAAGCTTAAAAGCCTTGAGCTCAACAAACCTATTGAAGTTCCATTTTCTAAGAAGATCAATAAGCTGTTTAGAGAGTTTCAGAGACAGCATGTTCACATTGCAGTAGTAATTGATGAACATGGTGGAACTGCGGGACTAGTGACCATGGAGGATCTTCTTGAAGAAATTGTGGGAGAAATTGTTGATGAATTTGATATTGCTGAAAAGCCTATAGAAATAGTTGATGCGCGTACTATTATGGTTAATGGACAAACTCATATTGAGGATATTTCGGACTTCTTCAGAGTTAAAATTGGAGACAATAATGATCACGATACTGTTAATTCCTTTATAGTTGATCACCTTCATAGATTTCCTCGTGAAGGGGAGGTTGTAAAATTCCCATCTGTTAATTTCACAGTGGAAAAAATGCAGAAAAACGTTATAAAGCAGGCGAAAGTACGCAAAAAAACCGTGAGAACGACTAGAAGGTAACTTTTTGAGGGTTTTGTCAATGATCTTTTAGGTAATATCCTGGTTCCGCTCATTGATAAGTAAGCCGTTTTTTGGTATAATGATATGAAAAAATAAAAATAAATAACAAAAATCAATATGAAAAAAACACTGTCAAAGATATTGTCGCTAGTGGGAATTGCTTCTCTGTTAGCGCTCAATTCCGTCACTGCTTTCGCAGCTGACTCTGAAGCTCCAACTGCTGTTCCTAATTTTGCTGGAACCGCGTTAGACTCTGCCGTTAAGCTCACATGGGATGCTTCTACGGACGATACTGGAGTAGAGGGCTACCAAGTCCATTATGGATTAACTCCTGTTACAAAGACTGGAGAGGTCTATGACAACGTCATCGATGCTGGTGATGTTTTGGAGTATACGGTAGGCGGTCTTGAGAACGGTACAACCTACTATTTCTCAGCTATTGCATATGATGCTGCAGCAAATGAAAGTGCACAGTGGGCAGAAGAGTTCGAGATGGCTCCATCAGCAGATGGTGGTGATCTTGACGATGATGAAGCTCCACAAGTATCAGAGGCTGAAGCTTTGAATGAAGAAGAGGTTAAGATTGTATTCTCTGAAGAGGTAGTTATCCCTGAAGAAAATGCAGAATCTGCTTTTGATATTGAAAGTGATGAAACTTTTGAACCTCTTGATGTACTAGGAGCAGAAATTGATGAAGATGATGAAACTGGAAAAACAGTTATTCTTACAACAGCAGTTCAAACTGAAGGTGAAGAATATGTTCTTACTGCAGGAATTGATGTTGAAGATAAAGCTGGTAATCCTATTATAAGCGGAACATCAGATACAGCTGCTTTCACAGGTAGTAGTGATCCAAAGCCTGCTGAAGACGAAGTAGGTCCAGAAGTTACAAAAATTGATAGTGTTGATAACGAACATATTATTGTTCATTTTGATGAAGTTATTGTTCTTAATATTGATCCTGCTGAAAACTTCAGTATTGCTGAAGAGGCAGATCCAACAGCTTTCTTACAAGTTCTTGGAGTTGAATTAACTGAAAATAGTGATGGTCTTGCAGATGCAGCCGCTATTGTGAAGACTTCCCCACAAGAGGTAAAAAACTATGTGGTTACAGTGATAGAACTTGAAGATGAATCTGGCAATGAAGTTAAAAGTGATATGAATAGTGGAATCTTTGCAGGTGTTGAATCAGAGGAAGATCCGGGTGAAGATCCAGGTGAAGATCCAGACGAAGAAACAACCGTTGAAGATGTTGCTAATCTAGTTGCAGAAGTAGTTATGGAAGCTGAGAAATATATTGTAAAACTTACTTGGGATGTTCCAACAGGAAACGTTGGATCTGTTATAGAGCAGATTCTTTACCTAAGTGAGGATGAAGAAGAATATGACGAAAAAGCAAAGGTATCTCAGGATGCTGCTGAATATGATGTTGAAGGACTTGAATCTGGTGATTACTGGCTAAAAGTTACTCAAATGGATACAGCAGGAAATGAGACAGAGGGAGAAATTGTAAAGGTAACTCTTTCTGAAACTGGACCTGGTGTAGCAGGATTACTTCTTGTTTCACTTGGATTCGGACATATTGCTTCTCGAAGAAAAAGAAAATAGTAAAAGATTTTAGAAAAATTTAATAAATGAAGGGGATGATGGCGATATGCCATCATCCTCCTTTTTTAAATATCTAGGTTTAATTACTGTCTTTGCCACTGCTGCGCTTATTCTTCTATGGAAAGAATTACCTGATGAACAATTGCATGTTTTCTTTCTGAATGTTGGGCAGGGGGATTCAACGTTTATTGTTACACCTGAAAATCATCAGATCCTGATTGATGGTGGCCCTAAGAACAATGTATTAACTGAGTTAGATGCAGTTATCCCTTATTATGATCAAACCATTGATATGCTTATCCTAACTCATCCTGATGCAGATCATGTTGATGGATTTGCAGAGGTGGTTAAAAGATATCAGGTGGAAAATATTCTACTTACTGCAATTGAAAACTCGAATCCTGCATATCAAGAATTGCTCAAAGAAATATATAATCAGGACATAAACATAATTATTGCGCAGTCAGGTATAGACTTTAAGCTTGGAGAAGTTGTGATTGATGTTCTTCATCCGATTGAATCTATTGAAGGAGCGCACTTTGAGACACCTAATGATTCCTCAATTGTTTTAAAGCTTTTCTATAAAGGAAATAGAATACTGCTTACTGGTGATATTGAAAAAGAAGGAGAAGTAGAATTAATCGGAGGCAACTCTGATATAGAAGCAGATGTTCTTAAGGTTGCTCATCATGGAAGCAAGACGTCTTCTACAATAGAGTTCCTGAAGCTGGTGTCACCAAGTTATGCAATTATACAGTCAGAAAAGGACAATAAATTTGGTCATCCAAATGTTGAGACACTTGATGCTCTAATAAAAGTAGGTGTGCAAAAAATATTCCGAAATGATCAATTGGGCAGAATTGAATTTGTTTTTTAGGCTCGTTTTATTTCTGCGCCTAGTGATTCAAGTTTTCCCTGAAGGTCTTCATATCCTCTATCAATATAATTGATATTTGATATCTCAGTTTCTCCAGTTGCTATAAGTGCTGCCACAACCATTGCTGCTCCTGCTCTTATATCCCAACTTGAAATAGGCATTCCATGAAGTTTTGTTGGACCAATTATTAATGCCTGATGTGGGTTTAAAAATTCTACGTGGGCACCCATTTTTTCTAATTCAAATAGGTAGTTGAGCCTTCCTTCGAATAGAGTTTCAAATACTTTGCTAACTCCTCTTGTCTGAGTAAGTAGAACTGTGAATGGCGCTTGTAGGTCAGTTGGGAAACTCGGATATACAGCTGTTCTTAGAATCTTTACTGCTTTCTTTCCATTAGATGGGTGAACATGAATGCTGTTTTTACCAAGAGTAAATTTTGCTCCTATTTCATCTAGCTTTTGCCAAAGACTATCTAGGTGATCTGGATTTATTCCCTTAATATTTACATCTCCTTTTGTTGCCACTGCTGCAATTGCGAATGTTCCTGCCTCAAGATAATCTCCTGTGATTCTATAAGTTGTTGGTTTAAGGGTTTTTACTCCCTTGATTTTCACTTCATTTGTTCCTATTCCAGATATTTTTGCGCCCATTGATTTCAGAAAATGACATAGGTCTTGTATGTGTGGCTCGTTTGCAGCAAGTCTTATCTCTGATTCTCCATCTGCAGTAGCTGCGGCCATAATCGCATTTTCAGTGGCAGTTACACTTAGCTCTGGAAGAATGATCTTCTTTCCCTTTAATTTAGTCGCTTTTATATGAAGTCCTTTTTTATCATCAATAACTTTGCATCCAAACTCCTTCAAAGCATATGTATGTGCATGTACTGATCTTTTTCCAAGAACACATCCTCCAGGAAACGCCATCTTTACCTCTCCAAACCTTGGAAGAAGACTCCCTAAAACAAGAATAGATGCTCTCATTTTATTCACATGAAGATCTGGTATTTTCATCTTCTTGAGATTGCTTGTGTCTAGAGTGAGTTGGTGATCACTGAATTCAGCAACTGCTCCCAGGGATTCTGCGATTGCAATCATAGAATGAATATCTGCAATGTCTGGTACGTTTTTTAGAGTTGTTTTTCCTTTTGCTAAAAGTGCAGCACATATGATTGGCAATGCAGCATTTTTTGACCCACTTACAGTCACTTCTCCGTTGAGGCTTTTACCTCCTTGTACAATAAATTTTGGCATGGTTTAAGAACGGTTTTATTCATTATAGCTTAATTTTCCTGTTCTTCTATAGCTTTACAACATATTACCCCCTCTTGTCTATTTTTATATAGTAATATTGCACTCTATGGAATTGAACTAGGCGCTTATTTATGCTAAAATACTAAGATTCGCTCAAAAACAAAAAAGTGTAATGAAAAGTAAAAATAAAAAAATAATTTCATATTTGGTA
The DNA here is from genome assembly GCA_018664365.1 of Candidatus Peregrinibacteria bacterium. Taxonomy (GTDB): domain Bacteria; phylum Patescibacteriota; class Gracilibacteria; order UBA1369; family LOWO2-01-FULL-3; genus JABJOK01. Next base: position 5,992 of record JABJOK010000091.1, read on the forward strand.
TCGGCATCGCTAGTTGTCTTCATAGGCGCTAGCTTTATGATTCAAAAGAGTGATTATAATATTCTTACAACATCAGTTCTGACCATGCTTAAGGGCATTGCTGATGAATACGCACCTGAACCACCAGACCTAGAAATTACAAATATAGCTCTATTAAAGAAAAGTTCTCCTAGTGAGCATCTTAACTACTATAAATACGGAGCTACTGTAATTATTCACAATAAGGGTGGAAACCTTGCTAATGCGAGAGTGGTTCTTAGAGGCGACGATAACCAGAAGAGCGTTGTTGTTAGAAACACTGATGAAGGATTCTCTCTTAAGGCTGGTGAGTCTTATATCGTTCATGATTACGAACTTCTTTTTGATGGTGACTATAATATTGGAACCTCTGAAGTAACTGTTGATATCATTGATAAGGTCGATATTGATCTGACCAATAATTCTTATGAGGCAATGTTCTATGAAGATGCTCCTGAAATAACAGGCATCTCATTGAAGGAAATATTAGATGATGGAACTTTTGTTTTGGACTTTGATAATTCTAATTTTATTTCTGATAGGCATATTTATGAGATCTACTATGGAAAAGATGTCCCTATTAGTGGTGAAGAAAGATTTGTTGAAAGTTCTTCAGAGGAGCTAGTTCATCAGTATTTCCGAGTTAAAAATTCTTTAGATATTCTGGATTCTCAACTTGACTACAATGAAGTCACAGAGCTTGATTCTCACTTTATTGAATTTGATTATGATCCTTTTGCTACAGAAGAAGCGACTTATGTATATGTAAAAGCTACAGATCCTGTAAGTGGATACTATGCATTTAGCAATGTTCTTGCCTTTGCAAAGGGGCAGTCATTTACACGTAGTGAATTTGCTCAAATTTTTATTGACTATGGGGAAATCAAAACTAATGATTCTGGTTTTTCTTACTTCACAGATGTTTCTGAAGAAGATGAAAACTATGAGTACATTCAAACACTTTATAACGAGGGGGTTTTAGATACTAGCCGTACAAATTATCGTCCACTAGATGTAATGACTCGAGGAGAGGACCTTGCGATGATCATTGACTATTACGATGTTGATTTAAAAATTGGAAAAGGCGCTCCTCACTTCGAGGATGTATCTGAAAGCCATCCATATTTTTCATATGCTGAAACTCTTTACCTAACAGGAGGTGCATCTGCATTTTCTGAATATATGTCTCTCGATAAACCAGCTACAAAAAGTTACTTAAGATATCTGATCAATGAATA
>JABJOK010000094.1 GCA_018664365.1 Candidatus Peregrinibacteria bacterium
ATTTTCTTTTTCATCACCTACATGTTGCTCCCGACAATAGCGAGAGCAGGGGCTATTCAAGCTATTGCTCGAAATAGAAATGGACAAGAGGCTGGAGCTGGTACGGGGCTTAGATATGGGATCATGTCGTTTCTTCCTTTATTGGAATACCACTTGATCATCAAAACCTTTGCCTTCTTCTCAATTCTTATTGAGATGTCATTTGTGGTTAGAAATCTGGGGCCAGTGATCTTCCAATTCTTACTGCCGGTTTTTATTATTTTGATTTTCTTGTCAATATTCCTAACTCTGCTTTTCACTTTTACAGACTTTTTCATTGTTATAGATGACGATGGAGTTTTTGAGTCTATGAAGAAGAGTGCGAAGCTTGTAATCACTCACTGGAAACATACATTCCTTATTACTCTTCTTATGATCATCATAGGTTTGAGGATTGTAATACAGGCTGTTTTAGTCTTCCTTATACCTGCATTGGTTGTTTTCTTGATGGGATACCTTACAACGTTGGCATTTACTTCAGCTGCTATTATTTACGTTGTAGGAGGTGTTGTGGGAGGAGTTGGCCTTATTCTTTCTGCTTATTTGAATGGTATTGTAGACATCTTTGCCTATGCCGTTTGGACATTTGCTTTCCTTGATTTAACTGCTGAACAGGAGATTGGAGCACGCGATGCGGTGCCAGAAATAAAAGACGATATTAAAACCGATCCGGACCATAACTACGAAGGGCACAAGAATCTTTAGAAAATTATTTCAGCGTGGTTTGAAGCATAGTAACTAAGGACCATTAGAAGTGCGTATAGAAAACTGAAGGTTATTATTCTATTTAGGAGACTGTTTATAGGGTGCTTAAGTTTAAGCTTAGCTTTTTTAGTCTTTTCTCTTTGCTTCTGAAATAAATAAACATCAACTGCAGATGTTATAAATACCAAAAGGGATGCGAAATTTATGATATTAGCGTTTGTGTACAGTTGATAAAATGAAGTGTTTGGAAGCGTCCAGGCTGTTTCATTGATGAAAAAATATGCTACCAAAATTGTTAAAAGATGAAGCATCTGATCTATTAAAAAAGGCTTCACCTTGATGTCATGCTTTAGGTCGTAATTGATCTTGGCCTCGTCTATCCAAAAATGAGCAAAACTTATGCAGAGAATTACTAAAACTAGCCATTCATATCCATTCAAAATAAATGGCATAAGAATTAGATTGCTTACAATGAAATGAATTAAAACATGTACAAAATTCCCTTTCATACTTTTCATCTTCCACTGTACGAGTGACGAAGGCTGTAATACAAAATCTCCTAACAAATGTGCCAGTATTAGGTACGAAAGTATCATTGAGCATTTTCGTTAATTCTTGAGACAACTGTTGCACTTATCTGCTCTGCAAGTGCTGTGTTGGTATCTAGCAACTTTTTGAAGTCTTCTTTGCTTAGAATAAAAACCTCACTGTCCATTGTTGTTCTTGCTGACGCGCTACGCTTTTCATCTGAAACTAGAGCCATCTCCCCGAAGAATCCTCCTTGATTTATATCTGCAACTTTTGTTGGTAAATCCCCTTCTTCCTTTGGTGGATGGAAAATTTGTATTTGCCCCTGCTTCACAATGTACAAAGCATCTCCGTCGTCCTTTTCATTAAAAACTACGTACTCTGAAGGGTAATACATCAAAACAATATGTTCGATGATCTCCTTGTGAAGATTTTCATCCAAATTAGCGAATAGAGGAATCTTCTTAAGTATTGGGATAAGCATTGTTGAATCTACTGTATCATTTGGCATAGGAATGGGTTAAAACTGTATTTATTATAGCATATTTCAGTGTGCAAATACAGATGCAGGAATATGCCTTTTTCAAGTTGCTTCTTATTTTTCCTACTTTAAAAAATTATTGCCAAAAACAGGCATATTCCTTCTCTCCCCTGTTGACATACCTGGCTTTATGTTTTATAATATAGCAGTAGACATATTAATTTTTCGCCAAAAATAAAAACAAATATGACCAACATTTCACAAGGCAAGAAGATTGCTGTTGCGGCCATTGCTATCTTCCTTATATCGTTTTCGATGTTGCTGTTCTTTCTTAAGGACTTTGAGCCAAAGGGGATAGATGCTCATACTGATGTACTTCAGGCAAGCAATGAGAGTCATGTGGTTGAACCTGAGGGAATTGAAGAAAGTCATGAAGATTTGCCAGAATATCTTGAACATCTAAATGATGAGCATGTTGATGATCTAGATGATCCACTTTTTGTTACAAATCCAGAGGGAGTTATTCAATATGGAAATGATGAATTTTGCACGATAATTGAAAGCAAATGTGAGGGAATTGAAGGGAATTTAATCTTTGATTATGTAAATACTAAAGATATATCCGACCTAGCTGCTGCACATGGAAAATTGGTACACGATGGAGAAGAAACTGACGGTCTTGGACCATTTAGAATGCTACAGGGAAAGACCGAGGTATTCCTTTTATTTACTGCTGAACCATTAATTGATGATGACGATAAAGTTTCACACATTATATATAGGATTAATGACATTACTGAAAAAGTTCAGGAAATGAATGGAGAAAATACTAAAAAATTAGATACTGAAAAAATAGAAGAAAGTCCTGATGATGCTATCAAGAAAGATGACACATGGATTGAGCATCTATATCCGAAATCGGAGGAGCTCAAAGATGATGTGGAAAGACTGATGGTTAATAAAACTGTTTAAATTTATTTAACTTAAAAATATGAAAAAGAAGATAATTATTGCCTCTCTTTTGATTGCAGCGGTTGTGGGAGGATCATTCTATCTTGGTGGAGGAGAAATGTTCCAAGGAAAGCTAAAGTTGATGCCAAGTAGTTCAAAGATCACATCAAAAGTAGTTACTGAATCAAAATCCCCAAAAACACTTATTCCAACTAAAGAGACTAGTAAGGTTTCAGACCCCATCAAGGCTGTAATTAAGGTTAAAGATGAAAAACCAGAGACTGAGCCCGTGAAAGAAAGTGAGCCAACTGAAGATGCTGCAGAGCCTGCAGATGCAGAAGTACCAATTGTTGAGGAAGATGCCTATGAGCCAATATCTCCATATACTTATTATGGATCAGATTATAGTCCAAGCGACGCACATCTTCTTTATGACAGCTTTGACCATCCCGATAATGTCGTAAGTTCGTATGAAGAGGCCTGGGATGTAATTCGTGCAGATTATTATGCTTATTTGCTCTCTTTAGACAATGGCGAGCCTGCTCCAGCAACTTCTACCTATAGATTTAGAATTGATTACTATGACCAAGGCCTTGGCTACTGGGTATACGGTGTGCCCATTGAATGTACAGGCAGTTCAGCACAAGCTCATCTAGAAAACAATAGGTATAAACGTACTACATGTTATGGACCAACATTTTCAATAAATCTAGAACCTTCGCATACCAGCAGCGTTGATTCCATACTAGGCTCAATCGGATATCCTGGCCAAAATCTACCGAATGATCATTTTAATGTTTCTGCGACTGATGATCCTATGTTAGCTCGAGTAATGATTTTCCAAGTGAACGACTAAAAAACATTTGTTTGTGCGAAGCCCCTCTATTGTTCTTGAGGGGCTTTTTTAGTAAGATGCCGGCGTATATAAAGTAACCTTCAAATACTATGGCTTCGTATGATGCATCTGAAATTGAGTCTAAATGGCGTAAGAAATGGACCGATTCTAAGCTGTACGAGGTTGACCTGAATAGTGATAAACCAAAGTATTACAACTTGGTGATGTTTCCCTATCCTTCTGGAGATAAACTTCACGTGGGGCATTGGTACAACTATGCACCGGCTGATAGTTGGGGAAGATATATGCGAATGAAGGGGCACAATGTTTTTCAGCCAATGGGATTCGATAGTTTTGGATTGCCGGCGGAGAATTATGCGATTAAGAGTGGTGTGCATCCACGCGAGAGCACTTTGAAAAATGTAGAGCATATGAAGAAACAGCTGAGTGACATGGGTGCGATGTATGACTGGGACAAGAGCGTTACTACTTCTGAGCCAGATTATTACAGATGGTCTCAGTGGGTATTTTTACAATTGTACGGCAAAGACTTGGCCTATAAGAAGACTGCTCCTGTGAATTGGTGTGATAGTTGCCAGACAGTGCTTGCGAACGAGCAGGCGCAAGATGGTACGTGTGAGAGGTGTGACAGCGAGGTGACGAAGAAGGATTTGGCACAGTGGTTTTTTAAGATCCGTGATTATGCTGAGGATCTTCTAAATCATGATGACCTAGATTGGCCGGAAAAGACTGTTTTGATGCAAAAGAACTGGATTGGAAAGAGTGAGGGATGTGATATTGATTTTAAATTGGAAGATGGCAGCGAAACTTTGACCTGCTACACAACTCGTCCTGATACTTTGTTTAGTGTGACTTTTATAGTAGTTGCCCCTGAGCACCCACTTGTTGATAAGTTTGTTGAGGGAACGGAGTATGAAGATGAGGTGAAGAAGATGCGTGAAAAGATTTACAACCAGACTGATATTGAGAGAACTTCTGAAGGAGGAAAGGATAAGCTTGGAGCGTTTCTTGGGAAGTATGCGATTAATCCTGCGAATGGAGAGAAGGTTCCTGTGTACATGGCGAACTTTGCTTTGATGTATGGAACTGGAGTAGTGATGGCAGATGCACATGATCAGAGAGACTTTGAGTTTGCTCACAAGTATGACATTCCTTTAAAGTTTGTGATCTCTGAAGATGGCAAGGAGATTGATCCAAAAGATTTTGATGAGGCATATGTGGAAGACGGAATGCTGTTTAATTCTGGAGAGTTTTCGGGAATGAATAATAGAGAGGCGTTGCCGAAAATGATCAAGTGGCTTGAGGAAAATAAAAATGGTAGAGCGACTATAAATTATAGACTGCGTGATTGGTTGATTTCGCGGCAGAGGTATTGGGGTGCGCCCATTCCTGTTGTGTATGATCCTGAAGGCAATCCGCACCCAGTCCCTGAAGAGCACCTACCTTGGATGTTACCGACAGATGTTGAGTTTAAGCCGACTGGAGAATCTCCGTTGGCAGCTTCGAAGGAATTTATTGAGAGAACTGAGAAGATTTTTGGAAAGGGATGGCGTCCTGAGGTGGATACAATGGATACCTTTGTTTGTTCGAGCTGGTACTACTTGAGATACCCATGCACCACCATGGAAGATATGCCTTTTGATAAGAAGGTTGATGATAAATGGTTACCTGTAGATATGTATATTGGAGGACCTGAGCATGCTTGTATGCACTTATTGTATGCGCGTTTCATTAACATGGCTTTGCATGACATGGGACACATTGGATTCAAAGAGCCATTCAAGAAGTTGGTTCATCAGGGAATGGTTACCAAGGATGGTGCGAAGATGAGTAAGTCCAAGGGTAATGTAGTTAGTCCGGATGAGTTCATTGAAAAGTATGGATCGGATGTCTTTAGAATGTACCTAATGTTCATGGGACCGTTTACTGATGGTGGCGATTGGAATGATAAGGGAATCACTGGAATTGCGCGTTTTGTGGATAGGTTCTTTGGAGTCGTAAGCGAGAAGAGTGAAGTTAAGGATAGCAAGGCGTTGGCTAAGGCTTTGAATAAACTTATAAAAAAGGTCAGTGCAGATATTGAAAGATTCCAGTTTAATACATGTGTTGCTGCTATGATGGAGTTCGTAAATTTTGTGATGAAGAATGGAATTGATGATGAATCTAGAAAAGTGTTGGTACGTTTGATTGCACCGCTTGCACCTCATTTAGCTGAAGAGGGCTGGAGCGTGCTTGGAGAAAAAGACAGTATATTTAATTCGCAGTGGCCTGAGTATGACGAAAAGTTAGTTGTGGATGACACAGTTGTCTTGGGAGTTCAGGTAAATGGAAAAGTTCGTGGAGAGGTTGAAATTGGAGTCCATACTTCACAGGAGAATGCACTGGAGATTGCTCGGTTGAATCCAAATGTGAGCAAGTATCTTGAAGAAGGTAAGGTCGTCAAAGAGATCTACGTTCCTGGGAAGATAATTGGATTTGTGGTGAAGTAGTTACTTTACTACTTCTTCAATTCCTACCAATGGGGTCCCCTCCATTGAAGCATATACGCTTGTGATCTTTATGGTTGCTGGATTTTGTTCTGAATAGTTTCGAAGCTCTGACATAAATTCCTCCTCGGCTGGAGCGTACTTTCCTTGGGTATCGAGTTCTCTTAATTGGAAGACCCCTCTCTTTTGAAATGTGACAGGCAGCTTCATTATATCTTCGTCATGTACTTTTAATTGCTCAATTGGATCCCCTACATAAACTGGTTCCATTACTACCCATCCTCTAATTTCTGCCGATCCTTCGTACATAAGATTATCAGGATCTGCATACGGTGGAAATCCTGACTTAAGCTTCCATGATGCATCTTCGTATTCGTAGCTTAGTGATTTTTCACAAATTTCTTCTGTTAGGTATTCATTGTATGATTCAATTGGTTCATACTCGATATCTTTACAAAGATCTGATTCACGTGTTTTCATGGCGAATAACCACGTACACTGAGTTCTATTTAATGAATTTTCTTCAAACGCGTCGCACAATTCATAGTCCTCAAGGCTTGTAACTTCTTCCCAGTAAATTTTGCTTGATACGTAATCGTAAAGACACTCTTCTTCCTGAATTTCAAAATCCATGTCCTCGCACTTTTCTAGCTTACCTTCAAGAATTTTTTCTATCTTCTCTTCTTTACCAAGTTCTCCAGGTCCTACCTCTTCTTGCGAACAAGCTGTTAGCAGCAATACAAGGATGATTGGGATAAATATTTTTTTCATAGTCTAGGGTTATTTGGGATTATCTTATCCCTTTAAATTTATTTTTCAACTTAGAAGTGTAGAGGCTTCTTCGTCGACATTTTAAGTTTGGTTGAATTACTTATGTGCTCTTTGATTTTTGCATATTATTTTTGAGAGAATTTTACAAAACTTGAGGCAGTGTTATATAGGTATATTTTTGAAATGGCAGTTTAGTAAAAATGGGGATTCCGATAGGAATACCTCCCTTTTCATAGTGCCCTCGTTCCTGCTGATACTTTTGTAAGTTGTTAGCTAGATGTTCTTTGACATCTTGGTCTAGAGTAGTTCCTAAACAATTGGAGGAAGTCATGAGAAAGATGGTCTTGATTCTTTTGGTAGTGTTTATCGGTTGTGGAGAAGGACGCGAAGAAACCAATGAACGTCTAATGTATGAACATGGAGGTGGCGAAACGGTGTATAAGATTCCTCTTCCCCAAGGTTATAATTGGGAGGTCACTCAATCCTGGTCCAGTCACTGTGGAATGTGTGACAGCAAGTATCCATCGAATGAATCCTTTTGCGCATCCTCGCATGTAGGAAGCTGTTGCAAGTATGCCTGGGATTTTAATCTCCCAGGAGATGCTGATTCTGGAAAACCGGTGCTCTCTAGTGCTGATGGCATTGTCTACTCATCTGGGTACAGTTCTAGTTGGGGCAATACCGTTGTGATTGATCATGGAGAAATCTGTACCAGATATGCACATCTAAATTCTCTTGCAGTCCATAAGGGAGAAGAAGTCTGTCAGGGGCAAATCCTTGGAGAAATCGGAGACACTGGGATCTCTGATGGATCTCACCTTCATTTCCACTTTGAGGAGTGCGGAACTCATAAATCTGTAGAGATGAATTTTACTGATGGTAATGGAGTCCCGGTTTGCACGGTGGGAGATGATGTTCTTAAAGAGAAGAAGTACGACTTTCTAGAGATGACAAATGAGAGTGTAGAAGAATGTACCTATGGCCCTGATAACTTCAGCGATGCTTCTCTTCCATACGGAGGATGGAGTGTTGCGGAATGCGGAAGTTTGCCTGAGTGCCCGATGATTCCTAATTGTAATCGTCCTTCAGGTCATGTGTTTGAGGATGAATATGATTTTGATTATGGAGTGGGGGCTGCCTCTGCATACCTCTATAGTGAATGTGCTATCGATGGTTACCCTGATGGGTCACTCCGCCCAAGGAATGAAGTGAATAGAGCTGAAGTTCTGAAGGTTGCGTTGTCTCTTTTTGGGCTTTCTGCGCAGTGCGGTGGATCATTGAGTTTTTTAGATGTGTCGGAAGATGATTGGTACTTTCCTTATGTAGCCTGTGCTGTAAAGCATGGCATTATCGATAATACCAATTCCTATTTTGGTGCTGGTGAGACGGCAACCCTCGCGGAAGCTTCTAAAATCCTTGTTCTCTCTGCCGTAAGAGCTGGAGTTATAGATATATCTGAATCTTCCGAAGATGTGTTCTGGCAGATCTCTCCAAATCACTGGGCACATAAATATCTTATGACCCTTTATTTGTACGGAGGTCTACCTTCTCCCATGCCAAAATACGATGCTGATCATCGGCTTCTTCGCCGTGCATTGATCGTGATGGCTGCATCCCTTTCTCCTTGCTTCTGCAAAAATGTTATTTGTAGAAATGGATGCGCATGTCATCAATCAAGTTTCTCGTGCATAAATCCGTATGACCAAAGCAGTGGTACGGGAGGTTTGTCAGAGTTAGATCCTGAAGATCAAGCGTCTGAGAGTTCTCATTCAAGCTACAAAACCTTTGATCTAGACATTGATTGCTACGTTAAAAGCGAAAACACGAGATGTGAAGATGAAGGTACGGTCCTTTACATCAAGTGCTCAATCGTTAATAGCGGACACGATGAAGTAAAAATCAATGACCTAGTTCTTAGTATTGAAGATGTTCCTTCTGGCTGTGCGCTGACGGATTCTCATCTAAAATCTGGTGAGAGTGTTACCAATGTTGATCCGGGGGAAGAAAAAAGTCTTACTGGTCACTTTGAGGTTGCATGTTCGCATATGCCACAGGAAAAAGATCTAGAAGTTCTGTTTGATCTGATCGAAAAGATTGCTGGAGTAAAAACTCTGTATGAAGACCTTCTGGAAACTTCTTTCGAGATTCCTGAAGCTCCCTTTTTGCAGTGCAACTCTGGGGTAGAGCCTGAGGATCCTTCTAGTTCCCCCTCAGATGAACCGCCAAGTAGCACCCCTAATGATAATCCAAATGATCAAACTTCCCCTGATCAAACTCAGGAAAATACATGGGAGTGCGATCCGACAGTGGGGTACCGTTTGGACATGTCATCCATTGGAGGTAAATTCCAAACCTTAGATACATCTGATGGATTCGATCCTGGGGCTTCATTTCCTCCTGGTGGAGATATGAGTATTTACTTTGTCTGTTCGGACCTTCCTGCTGCAATACTGGTAGAGACTGGGCAGGGCCTGACTGTTTTAACTCGAGACTACGAAGCTGCGTTTGAAGTATGGGCGCCATATTTTGGAAACATTACTTTGAATGCTGCCATACCTCCTGATGAAGTGAATACTGTTTTTTCGTTTCCCCAATCGGGTTCCAAAGTTCTAATCAGGTTTCCAGTAGGCATGTGATGTAAAAACTCTAGACCAAGATGCAAAAGGGGCGGTGCGCATGCATCGCCCCTTTTTTCAACTATTTCTTACTAAGCAACGTTTTTACTTCTGCCGCAAGTAACGACGTCGACGATTCACAATGCTAAAACTATTTATGTCAACCACTTCTGGATACAGGCTCGTTAGTTTAAAAGGGGTTTTGCGTAGCCTCAAATATAGCTATCAATCTACCTTTCCCCTCTACTTATTCTCAATCTTAAATACATAATCACCGCTTAGTTCGGCAATCTCTCCTCCACTGGCTAAGGTCTTGCATCTTGCTGCCATGATTTTTGAAGGGGAGTCTTCGCCAAGGGAATTGAAGCTGTTTATAGCCTCGTCGAAGTTTCCGCTTCTGTATAATGCTAATCCTCTTTCGTATGTTTGAACGAGATTTTTCTCGTTTGCGCTGGCTGATTCCATTGGTGCGATCAGCTCATAGATTCTTTCAGGATCTTTCTTACCAGGTAAGAAAACTATGTCGATTTCTCTCATTAAAAACTTCTCTCTCAACCCCTCATTAAGTTCATTCGACTCAGTTGATATAACCATCTTTATTCCATAACTCTTGTTGGCAGACCCCTCTAGCCTCGATGCTGTATTAACAGTGTCTCCCATTGCTGTGTAGTCAAAACGGTCAGCCGATCCGAAGTTTCCAACGATGGCCTGACCTGTGTTGATTCCAATTCTAAACTCTATCAATGGCTTTCCTTCTTTCTTCCATTTTTCATGAAGAAGTTTAAGTGCTTCCTGCATTCCAAATGCTGCCATGTATGCAAGTTCTTGATGATTCTCCTGAGTGATAGGTGCATTCCAAAATCCCATAATTGCATCACCCTCATACTTATCAAGTGTTCCGCTGTATTTCTTGATCACCTGTTCCATCAAAGTGAAGTACTCATTCATCTGAGCGACCCACTTCTCAGTTTCAATCTGTTCTGAATATGAAGTTGATCCTCTAATGTCCGAAAAGAAGACTGTGATCTCACGTTTTTCTCCTCCAAGATGTACTGACTCTGGATTTTCGGCAATCTCATCTACAAGCTTGTCACTAACATAGTGACTAAATGCGTCCTTCATCTCACGCTTCCCTTTGTCCGCTATGAAATATTTGTAGACCCATGATCCAAGATATGAAAGGACTATCGCTACAAATGGATAAACCATGTTTAGAATGATTCCCCTATCGTAAAATGCGTGGGCTGCCAGTAGATATGCTAATAATGCTACGATTGTTAAAATGATTGCTGTGATGATCCCCAAATAGTTGAGCGCTATTGTTAGGCCAATTGCAATAATGGCTATCGTAATGATCTGCGCTATTGGGCTTTGATCATGAATGTACTTACCTTCAAGGATTGTCTGGATTTCGTTGGCATGAATCTCTACTCCTGGCATCAAAGTAGTATTCGAACGAGGAGTTAAAAATTCATCATGAGCTTCTTTTGCTGAGGTGACTCCTATTAATACAATCTTGTCCGCAAATATTCCTGGCTCTAATTTGTCATTATAAACATCTATAAATGGAACGTATTTGTAGCTGTATGGATCTCCAAAATAATTAATCTTAATAAATTCTTCTGTCGGCATCTCCATTTCTGGATTAGATTTCTCAAGCACTGAAAGTGAAAGCTTTTTATAAGGCTCTTCAATATATGATATCGGATATAAAAGTCTGCTTTCGCGACCAATTCCATCCTCATCTGCTGGAATATTGGCAATTCCAAGTTCTGCATGCTCCCTAAACTTTCTAATTGGTTGAATTAATGCGCTCCCGTCTGGAAGAGGGATTGCGCCAAGCACTAGGTTTTCATATTTTGCAAAAGTTTCCGCTAAAGTATTGTCGATAGCGTTATCAAGTGAATCTGAACTCTCTGCAGTAAACTTCTCATAGATCTCGATTTTCTCCTCATCTGTTGTTCCAACTAGCTCTTGTTCTAGCTCTAAAAACTTCTCTCGAGGAGTCATAACCGTATATGTGTGGAAAAGGATATCAAATGCAACAACCTTTGGATTATCTTCCTCAATACGATCTAATGCGTCTGCATAGTATTCCCTATTCCATTGACTATAACGACCAAGGCCTGTTGGAGCAGGATCGGTACTTTCGTTATCAATGGCAACAATTACTATCTCTGAGGTTGCTTCATCCCTTGTATATAAACTATCTGCAACATTCAAATGTAGCGCATGAAAAAGGCCTGTGAATACACCTGCAGTACAGACTAGTGTAATGAGAAGGCCAATTAGCGCCCCCATAACGGCTCGTTTTTTGAGAAAATGGCTTAGCATAAACATTATTATCTGTTTATTATACCATTTTTTCTGCAAAAACTGAAGAGGCTATGCCCTATCTGGAGACTTTTCTTCAATCAAAGGAGTTTCTGACTGTCTTCCCTTTCCAATATTAGATAGGACTGCAGCCGCTGCTCCCCAAGAAAACACTACCCCAAACTTTGCACGAAAGGCTCTAGCCAGTGCGAAAACCATTACAATTGCCATTAGTCCGTCTAATTGCTGTGGCGTCATTGGTTGACCAGAGGCATCACATCCTCCTGGAGCCCCCTCAGACGCATATGTATCGCTTGCCTCATCATCTTGTTCACCATCTATCATAAGTTGCCCGTCTTGTTTTGCTGCTGCTGTAAGCTGCTGAAAATCTCTTATATTGAAGTCTTTGTCCATCAAGACTGTCATTCCTGCTGAAACGTCTAAAAATTCCTCACCAGTCATTGATATCAATTGCCCCTCTCCTTCCCAAATATGCACCCGCAACAGGAACTCTCCTATCTCTCCTTGCTCTATTTTTGCTTGGATTTGAGCTTGGTTTAATCCAGTAGGTTTTAGCTGTATTCCCATTGCTTTTACAGTATCGCCGGGATAATTGCCGCAAGCATCAGTAAAAGCCCTATATATCATATCTCCCTTTGCTAGGTCATATCCCTCCCCATCGTTTAATACATACATGGTTCCATCGTATTTTGCATGCGATTTTACTGGTACTAAGTCAGGATTCTTCTCACAAAATTTAGCCAAAGCTGGCTCAAAAAATATTGGTGCACAACCATCTCCTGTCATAACCATTTTTATAGAGTTGGCTATATTGCCTGGTATATCAAGATTTCCTGGTTCTCGCTCATCGCAATATGGACCAGGTACAAGTACTCCAATTGTATCAACTTGTATTCCAGCATCATTTAGCTGAGGGGTAGCATCTGCTGTTGAATATGCATCTGATGGGTATTCTCCTGACATAATTATCTTTAATTTAATTTAATACACAGTTGTGCAATTTACACACTTTATCCCCGCCTGTCAATACTCAACTTGGCTTAGACTAGACAAAAGAGCGAAAATCATGGGGGAGTATCTGAGGTGTTGTCAATCAATTGACTCACCTTTTTTCTTGTCGAACAGAGTTTTTTATTGTATTGTCGATATGAATTAATGGCTAATATGGGTACAGCTGAGGCAACAACTAGCTTTGAAAGACCTGTTGAGGAAGGTGGACAACCTTCTCCTTCTGCATTACGTGGACGTATAGCTACTTTGGCTTTCACAGTGCTATTAAGTATATCTCCAATGGCACTGCAGTCATGTGATAATAACTTTGATGAATCAGATCCTGACGAGGGCGGAGAAGTTGATCCTGATTTGGAAAAAGTTAAATTCGAATTAGAGCATATTGGTGCTGATTTGGATGGAGTTGAAATATGGGGCAATGCTTCTGAGACTACTTCTATTCAATTAAGAATTGTTGATCAGGATGGTCAGCTGGTTCATGAGTTTAATCCGACATTGGTTAGCGAAGGTCCTTTTATGATTACTGAAAAATTTTCTGACAGCGGCATTGAAACGCAAAGCGGAGATAAAATTCAGGTTCTTGATCCAGCAGAAAAAGGATTTGAAGTTCCTTTATATGTTGATGAAATCCCAGAAATGCCGGGGGCTTCTGAGTAGTAGTTTTTATTAAAGGTTTTTTTACTAGTTCTTAACTGGAACGGTTTTTCTTCGTCTTCTGAAGGCTGCTGCCATTCTTAATCCAAGCATTGAAAGTGCAATCATAATACCTGCCGCGACGCTTCCATTTGGAGCTTTTGATACTGCGCATCCTCCACCTCCATTTCCACCGTTATCTGCGCCACCGCCGTCTGGCTTTTTACCACCATCTGCTCCACCTACATCAACAGGGGTGCATGCATCATCTTCGCATGTTGGAAACTCTGGAATAGGCTCTTCTCCAGTTTTTGGATCAACTACATACCTAACTCCATCAGCAGGTACATCTATCAAAAAGTCACTTCCCGCAAGCTTCATTACTGGCTCATAACAAACATATTCAAATCTATTTTGTGCAAGGGGTACTACTTCTCCACTTGTTCCACTAAATATTGCTGAAAGTCCCTCGTAATTTGTAACTACTGGCTGACCATCTTTGTCAACAATTACTCTGTCCATTAGGCCAATATTCATCTCCAATTCTTCTAATGGAAGCCCTTGTCCTACATCAAAAAGATATCCAGTTATTTGAATGTTCCCGTCTTCCTTATCTGAGATCAATATTGTTGCAGTACCTGGTACTCCGGCAACAGTATATTCAACATGGCACTCTCCTCCATGTTCTTGATTTATATTTAAGCTAAATGACTCTCCTCCATCAACTGGGCAAATTATAACTTCGCAATCGCCTTCCATTAGTTCGAATGTTCCAGGAAGTTCATCGAAACACTCTACAGGGATAACATCCGTAGTGTCTGAGTCTGCTACCTCTGCCGTTGTGGCGTCTGGGGTTGTATCTTCTACTTCTGGGCCTGCATCGTCTGGGGTTGATGTTTCTGGGGTTGTATCTGCAACCTCTGGGCCTGCATCGTCTGGGGTTGATGTTTCTGGGGTCGTATCTGCAACCTCTGATTCTGCGTCGTCTGGGGTTGATGTTTCTTCAACAGCGTCTTCTACTTCTTGAAGTATATCATCGGGTTCTTGAGCGTCTCCTTCGCTTGTCTCTGAATCAACTACGTCGGGAGTAAATACATCAGGTTCGTCGGGACAGTCCTCAAGACATACTCCTGGCTCACCTTCTTCGCATACTCCATTGTCACAAACTGGGCCAGCTGGCATATAAATTGTAAAAAGGTTCTTTAAAATAGTACCGTCTGTTCCTGCTTTCGCATTATATACAGCATAGTATGTAATTCCGTTGTGTGTGATTGGAGTATTTAGTCCGATTAGATTGTTTACACTAACCTGCTCTCCAGTCATGCCATCAGGTAAATTAAGATTATATAGAGTCTCTGCTGTTCCTGCGGTTGTACCTTCAAGCGTATCTGCAGTTTTAACTAGACAATATCCTCCCACCGACATCGGCCTATAAAAGTCACCATCAATACGTGTATACCCTTCGCAAGCTGCTGAGAGGGAGGTGGCAGAACTTACACCTGTGTTCAAATTTATTTTTTGTATGTTCCCATCGGCATTTCTTGAAAGAAGATATACTCCATCAGATTCTGGAACAATATTTAGGACTGTTCCAGAAGCATTAGCTAGAACTACACTATTGCTTATGGTTTTAGTTATAGGGTCGTAATCGGCTGTTCCAATAAGTGCAGACCCCTTGTGTGAAAAATATATCTTATTTGTGTCTGGATCATAGGCAATCCCTGTTACATCCGGATTTTCTACTCCACCCGTTACACCTTCCGGTAATTCCACCTTTACTGCCTCTAAAATTTCTTCGTCTCCATCAAGCATCTTCTCAAGATCGTCTTGTTGTATGAATAGCTCTACTTGTCCAGTAGGAGAAGTAGGGTCTGGTTTTAAAATAGGGACCATTAATTGAGTTGTTCCATCGATTTCTAATGGATATGCTCCTCTAACTCCTTGTTGTGGTTGTGAAAAAGCTGCCTCGCTTGCTTCTAGGTCTCCTGCAGCTGTTAATGCAGCTTTCATTTGAGAAAGTGCTTGATCAGACGCTGGACCTCCAGAGTCTTCACTATCGGAACATCCTGTAGCAATGATAACAATAATAGCTGCTATTGAGAGTGGCAGTCCTCTTGCAGCAAGCCTAAGGATGTCAGCTTTTCTGTCTTTATATGCTTTCCCTATCTGTCTTTCATTTACAGCACCAATTGCTAAAAGTTCAGGGTCCATGTTTGCTAAAATAGCCCCTGGGCGTAATTGAATCACTTGTCCGCCTTGAGTAACTTCTATGGGATCTGCGTCCTCTAGAATCAATGTATGTCTATCATCACCATCGTTAATGGCTATTGCCTGTTTTGGCACTAGCCTTTCAGCTCCCTTTCTTTCCATTGGAGCTTCAGCTCCCTGAGGAAAGGCCTGTTCTATATCTTTTGCCTGAGAAGAGGCGGTCTCTGCAGCCATTTTGGGCGGTTAAATAAGAGATTCTATTTTATAC
>JABJOK010000123.1 GCA_018664365.1 Candidatus Peregrinibacteria bacterium
AGAACCATTCCGGTCCTCGAACCAACGAGATATAGATGTCAGCCTCACACATTTGTGGCCTCTGATCCTCAGGGATCTCATCCGCCCCTGGGGGGCAGAGCAAGTCCATATGAAGGACCGAGGAGCGGGGCAGGCAGGACTGAATTGTCTCCGCCAGACTAGCCTTCTTGTTGTCAGTAAAGATGAAGACCTTAGCACAGGCATCAAGCCCGAGAACCTCCAGGAGATCCTCTATGCCTATGACCTTCATGAAGGCTTCCATGTGATCTTTTAGTGAATTGGTCTCAACCACGGGATTCACTTACCTTATCGGCTTACTGCATTCTTGAGAAAGGTCAAACCCCAAACAAAGGGTCTCGAAAAAATCGAGACTGCAATATATAGAAAAACATAAAAAATGGCAAGTACAAGAGGGAATCAAACCCGCACTATAAATTAAGGAGGAGCATTCGTATATTGTAACAACCAGTGAGAGCAGGGGGTGCTTGACGCACGGTAAAATCAGTATACAATCACTTCCATGAATAAAGAGCCAAACACTACAAAATCGCCAGTCCAAGAAGCCATTGGAACAGCTTTTAGAAGCATTAGAACTTCAGTTCCCCCAATTGCTATGGAAGAACTAGTGGACGCATTTGCTGACCTTCACGAAAATGGACAAAATGGCACTAACAAAATAGTAGGGCCAAACGAAGCTCCCGTTTCTCCCAATCCAGCATTTTTAGATCTATTACAGAATAACCGTCTAGCAAGAATGGTTTGGAGAACAGATCCACATCATCCACACCTAAGAATTGTTGGATTTTATTTTTATGTTTATCCACCAGAGGGAAACTACAGAGGACAAGTTCAACAAGATCCATCTTTTAGACTAAGAACTTTCTCAAAAGGCGAAGAAGCAGACTTCACGAAATGGGAGCTGCTACCATAAATGGTGGGACGGGCGGGAATCGAACCCGCGACCATCAGCTTAAAAGGCTGTTGCTCTACCGACTGAGCTACCGTCCCATATTTTTAAAACGCACCTATTCTATTGATAATAAAGCTCAAAGGCAAGGTGTTTTTTACTCTTTCGGAGTATATAAACTCTGTATCAAAAAAGCTAAAGCTGGAATTGAGAACCAGAGATAACTATGCGTAACAATACTGCGTATCAATTGAGACCTATTATAGATGTCCCAAATGGCAGTTGTAGCCGCCTCAGGACCTCCTGCAGTAAAGAATGAAACTCCACTAACAAATACCAAAATAGTACTAATGATAAGTCCAGCACTCATAACTGCGTAAATAACACTTAGTGCTAGCCGTACAGCAGCATTTTGATCCTCAACAGTATTAACCTCAAATGCTCCCTTAACAGCAAACAGAATTACAAGAATAATAAATATCACCACCTTCACTAAAATAGAAGCTTCTTGATCATCACCAACAGCAGCAAATGTCAAAATCCTCATAAAAAGCTCAGATCCACCAAGATATTGTTGAAAAAGATTTCCTCCAGCCTCTGCAGCAATCATTGAAACATAAGTGCCGAGAATAACCTTAAGAGTATTGTCACGACCAATAATGAAACTGTAAGCAACGATTACAACGAAGAAAACAATTACAAACAGGTCCCAGGAAAGAGTGATATTCATAGAATAATAGAATGAGTATTACTCGGTAAACTTTAATACTTTTTAGCCGAAAAGTCCACTTTTCTTAATATCTATACCTGCATTCTCAGCAAGTTCACCATAAAGTTCTTTTTCCTTTTTTGAAAGCTTCTTTGGAACGTCCAGTTTTACCTTTACTAGATGGTCTCCACGCTTATCAGTTCCCATAATTGGGACTCCTTTTCCAGATAATTTAAATACCTTCCCATCCTCAGTTCCTCCAGGAATTTTTATTTTAGATTTACCATCAAGGGTATTTACTTCAATTTCAGAACCAAGAACCGCCTGAATAACATGAAGATGAGCTTCACTATGGATCTCAGTTCCATGTCTAAAGAAGTCTTTGCTCGATTCAACTGCTAGATTGATATATAAATCTCCATGAGGCCCTCCTTTTACACCAGCCTCACCTTTTCCACTTAGACGTATTGTAGAACCATTATCTACACCTCCAGGGATTTTAACTTTCACTCGTTCCTTTGATCTAACACGCGTTGTTCCATGACATACAGAACATTTCTTTTCAGGAACCTTTCCTTCACCATTACATTCACTACATGCATGAGAGTTTGTCATTTGTCCTAGAATAGTATTTCGTACCGAACGTATCTCTCCAGACCCATTACATGTTTTACATGTAACTATTGAGCTTCCAGGTTCCGCACCATTGCCTTTACAGTTTTTACAGACATCAGGCTTTGTGATTTCTAATTCCTTTTCACACCCAAAAACGGCTTCTTTGAATCCAATTTGAATTCCAGCCTCAATATCATTTCCTCTCATTGCACCACCTTTACGACGTTTCTGTCCACCACCACCAGCTCCACCTCCAAAGAAAGATTCAAAGATATCAGCAAAACCACCAGCTCCTCCTCCGCCTGCAAAATCAAATCCATTGAAGTCAAAT
>JABJOK010000124.1 GCA_018664365.1 Candidatus Peregrinibacteria bacterium
AGGAAGAAACTTTGCATTAGAAAAACTCATGAAAAAAACCGGAACCAAAGAGAATATGAAACCAAGAAATCCATATTGAGATGGATTATAAAGAGCTACTTCAGCATTTGGATCACCCATATGAGCACCAGCACCACTCTCTGCAGTAATTGGATTTACCCTTGGGGCCTCCTTTTTTTTGTTAGGAACTTCCTTCCCTTTCTCATAAAGATTAAATGTCCCATCATTTTTATTATCCATAACTATCTAAGTTTAAAATATATCCACTTTATACATGAACAAATCTGCCCAATACAAACCAAAGTTTTTACCACAGGTGCCTCTCGACAGGAGTATTCTCTTGAACAGGAACTTCTCCCCCAGAAAGTGGCTGGTGATAACGCATGCGATTGAAGAAGTCATCGACCTTTCTATCCATCAAAATATGACGTTTTTCAACACGTTTCTTTAAAATAATTCCCTCAAAACTTGTACATCTACTTAACGCCACATAGATCTGTCCATGAGCAAAAGTTCCTCTTCCAATATCAATTATGACATTATCAAAAGTCTTTCCCTGACTCTTGTGAATCGTTACCGCCCAGGCCAGCCTCAAAGGAAACTGCGTAAAAGATCCAACAACTTCGGTATCAAGCTGATTTGTCTCTTCATTATAGAAATACTTATGGATCTTCCAAGTATGTTTCTTTATCTCAACTGATTTTTCTCCATTAATATCAACAATTAAAAGGTCTTCACCCACAATATCATCAAACTCAACGCCAATAACTTTTCCAATACTTCCATTCACCCATCGGCCCATCGGATCATTACTAAGCATCATCACCTGTGCACCAACCTTAATATCAAGCTCCATCGCAGTCGGAAGATTTTTCTTTTTAAAATCCCCATCAATCTCACCAAAAAACGATTCCTTCGCGGTACCCAACCTAGCAAGCTCTCTCATATTCTTGTCGTCCGCAGAAGCATTGGTTGTTGTCAGTGTTATAACAAAGTCCCGCATCACTTCATCATCAAAATGAGGATCATGTCGAGTATTTAGAGCCTCAATATCCTCCGCATCAACACTGTTATCACGAATCTTATTTAGAAGTGCAATAAATCCATCATCTTTCTGACGATAAATCTTTTCCAACTCCAAAAAGTTCATCTGAAAATGCTCCAAACATTTCGCAGAGAAGAAATAAGGGCTTCCATAGTGATTTGAAAAGAAATCCCTCTCATGCGCACTAGCAACAACAGGCGGAAGCTGATAAAGGTCTCCAATAAAAACCATCTTAACACCCCCAAACGGCTCATTCTCTTGTCCTCGGTAATGACGCAACGAAACATCAATACAATCGAGCAAATCCGCTCTAAGCATCGAAGCCTCGTCAATAATAATCATATCCAACTTCTTGATAAGATTCTTACGCTTTTTTGGGAGCTTATGATCAAGAACCTTATTAGGGGTAATATTTGGTGGAATAAGAAAGAATGAATGAATCGTCTGCCCATTTACGTTGAGTGCTGCAACGCCTGTTGGTGCCAAAACAGCAACATTCTTTTTAGTTCTTTGTCGAAAATACTCAAGAAGCGTCGACTTTCCAGTCCCAGCTTTACCAGTAATAAAAAGGCTCTGAAACTCTCCTTCCAACATCTGAAGCGCTTTCTCAAACTCCTCATTAATTTCTATTTTTGTATCACATTTAGGCATGTGGGAGGATTGTACACGAAAGAAACCATCAATCCAATCTTGGTCACAAAAAGGAGAAGAAGAGTAATCTCTGTCCATTTGACTTTCTGATTAAAAGTGGTATTATTCCAGGCTTTGAAGTGAATTGCCCTTCAGAAAGTGGCAGCTGAAAATTCAGTACAAATAGCTTCAAGATGAACCTTAGAATCAAGACAACTTCTTACAGGTCCCCACTAGCTAATCAATATATTAGTTATTGGGGGCCGGTAAGAAAAGCCGGTAACCCAATGTGACATTTTTCAGAACGAGGTGCTACAAGATGAAAGCGACAAAGAGAACAATGATCCTGGTGGGAACCCTCTTCCTGATGAGCACCCTGACCGCCTGCATGGGCGAGATGGGACCGATGGGAGAACAGGGCATCCAGGGTGAGCAGGGTCCTCAGGGCGAGATGGGAGAACAGGGCGTCCAGGGTAAGCATGGCGACACGTCCGAGCAGTGCACCCCCGACGTCTGGACGCTCACGCTCCAGACGGACTACATCGAAGCCGAGTTCCGCCTTCAGGCCTGCCGTATCGAGA
This sequence comes from Candidatus Peregrinibacteria bacterium, assembly GCA_018664365.1. GTDB lineage: Bacteria > Patescibacteriota > Gracilibacteria > UBA1369 > LOWO2-01-FULL-3 > JABJOK01. Next base: position 2,257 of record JABJOK010000124.1, read on the forward strand.
CCGAAACGGCACAGGACTTCTGCAACAACTGGTGCGAGACCAAGGGAGAGGACGAGAGCTGCTACGACGACTGCGAGCACGAAGCTGCGGTTTCCGAGTGGCACTGCCGCCTCTGGTACGCCAAGCACGTGAACCTCTCAACCGTGCGACAGTGCGGCCTAGAGGTCTTCACCCTGCTCGACGACATCGACCCCGAGGTCACCCCCTACGAGTACCCGTACGACGTCAGCGTCGAAGACTTCGACGGCGACGGGATCCGCGACTGGTGGGAGCTGCAGATGGGACTCAATCCCTGCACCCAGCACTCGCTGAGCAACTGCCTCAATGACGGGGACCTCGACTACGACGTCGACGGCATCCCCAACAAGGACGACGAGATGCAGTTGTGCAACCCCGACGACCCGGCCGGCATGCAGATCGACTGCGTCTAGCACGCAGATCGCCACGCCTGTCTTGATTCAACCCCGAGGGGCGCCCGCGTAACCAACCGCGGCGCCCCTCTTTGACATACGCCCCACTTGACTTTAAAAAAAACATAGCTCAAAATAACATCCATTTGAAATTAACTCAGAATTAACATGCCGGAATACCCGCATTTAGAAGAAACAATCTCAAAAACCCCACGAGAAGGAAGTCTCAATGAATTCGAAGATAAACGTGCCAACCCTCTAGCAGAAATGGCAAAAAGAGACAATCATCCAATGCCAATACACGTGCGTTCAGGAGAAGATCTTGGAAGACTCCAAGAAAGAGACAAAGAAGTCTTGGAACCGGTAATAAAAGAATACCCTACAGACATAAGAGTAGAGGCTTTTTTGCGAAGAATAAGGAATTTTCTTCTAAGAGAAATTCCAGATAGAACATTAACCGGAATACATACGGCACACTTCCCAACCGACATAAACAGTCTAAATACAAATATCTCGGATCCGTATGGTGTCCAGGACGAAATTAAAAGTGCATTACTAGAAACCCTACCACATCTAGGGCAAAGAATAAGATCAGTTTCACTCACAGAAAAAGCTATCACCTTCTCCTTCAGCTAAACTAAAACAACAGAATCATAAACCTCGGCCTGCAATTGCTTGGCAATTCTAATACAGGCATCAGGCATTTGGCTCTCTCTTAAATTCCCTAGAAAAGAGTACTTATCTCTATCAAAAACATCATCAACACTCATCCATACCCTTCTCGCAAGCCTAAAGTAATCAATATAAACTGATGCAGCTTTTATAGCATCATCCATAGAAACAGGTCTACCAATCTCATTCATGCGGATAAAAATCAATTCTGCCGTCTGCCTTGTATTCAACGGCTTATTACGAAAATTAAAAGTATCAACAGACAAGCCAGAAGGAAGTGTTTCAGCAATCAACGCTGCCTGTTCTTCCTCGGTATTTCTAGCTCCTCCACCAACCATTACAATCTTTCCATAAGTTGATAACAATGCTTCAACAATAGGAGCCACCTTATCTCTCGCTTCAGCTGCATAGAGAGTGGGACATTCATCAATCATCAAACAAGCAGGACTATCAATAGGCACATCTCTGTAATCACCGTATTTCTTTGAATTTCGAACAATATATTCAATAGCCCTAGCGTAATCATCATCAGACCAGTGGTCATAGAATGAAGGCCTACTACCAATATGGCTTTGAGAATCATACAGACTATAAGGATAAGCTCCATGAAGAACCTTCAAAATATGTGTTTTAGACGCAGCCCCCATCCCGCCCATAACCAAAACATCTGAATCACTAGAGACAAACTCATGAATCGCAGCTACCTCTGCAGCTCGATAATCAGCCAATGGTACCTCCTCCGAATCTGGTGAATCTGGATAAACTTTCGTTCCTGATTCAGTAGCTTGATAATATAAGTCTTCAGGCATACAAAAATTTACAAGTGGGAATGATTGTAACAAAATTAACGCCCAAAACCACTAGCCTTTTGGTTACTTGGCGTCGGCTATAGGTCCTTTGCTCACAAAAAAAGCCCAGATATTGGCTTCCAGAAGGGAAATGGTGGGTCAGCCGGGGCTCGAACCCGGGACCAATTGCTTAAGAGGCAACTGCTCTACCAACTGAGCTACTGACCCATATGATTTCAACGCATGAAAAATTACCATTTCTGGCTATACGTTGCAAGAAAACTTCTACAAATTAAGATGCTTAAACATCTTTTCTGCCTTTGATCTAACTGCTAACAAATTTTCCGCTTCTTTTAGCCTTCTCTGGAGTTTCTTCAGATTCTCAACCGAAAAATCCTCAACAGATATCATAGGAATATTAAGTTCATCTAAAATTCCACTCACCTTTAATCCGTAAGAAATTCCCCCAACCTTGCATCCAGCCATTGCCGCTGCAATCAAGAAGTGTAAACGCATACCAATAGCCATTTCAGAACCAGACAAAAGATTCAACAAATCCTTAAAGTTATCAGGATAAACAACTTCTACATTCTGTTGATGAAGCTTCATCAACAACTCCTCATCCATCTTCTCCATCGCCACGAAAGTTACCTCATATCCATCATCAATCAAATCCCCCACAAACGATTTTATTTCAACAAAATCCTGATCCCAAGGCCGTAGATTAATTAGTGCAGACTTCTTTCGCTCCACTTTACACTTATGATCCTTCAAAAAGACAACATCACTTCCAACGACAGGATCTTTTCCAATAAGCTTCTTCACAACCTCAGCAGAAAGCTCATCACGCACAATCACTTTTTCACATTTTTTAAGAGCCTTTTTAGTAATATGTGCCGCCAGTTTAGATTTAAACGGACCAACAGAATTAGCAAAAAGAATCACTCGCTTGTTATAAAACCTAGCCCATCTAATATGCCAACACCAAAGAAGAATCGCTTTGAACGAATACATATCAGTAAAGAGCCCTCCCCCACCAAGCAGAACTAAATCAGATTTTCTTAAAAGTTTAAAACTCTTCAACCATTTAAATGAGAAAAAAGAACGCAGACCAAACGGAAAATGAATTGCCACATCCTTAGCTTCTGGATGCCGTTTCTTCGTATCTTTTACATCTCCAGAAAGAACATAGCATTCTTTCCCTTCAAGCTTATCAAGAATCACGTCCAGCATTGCCTCATCTCCAATATTTCCTGCTCCATACGATCCAATAATCAAAATCTTTTCTACAGGACCACCACCCATCTTCACCCCTTCAAGAAAATACTTCTTACTTTTTGTATACCAACCCCACTCTTTTTTCATCAAACCAAGCAATGACCGAACCGGCCATATAGATAAAATATTAAATGCTAACTTTTTAAATCCACGTGGAACAACTTTTACCTTAGGAAATCTATTTTGAAAAACCAAAGCAGACCTTCCAGTCTCACGCATACGATTCGGGAAAAGATCATCCTCATTAAGCTCATGATCATGCCAAGCTTTCGCCGCCTCCACATAATATAAAGAAGCGCCATCCTCAAGCATTCGATATCCAAGCATAATGTCCTCCCATCCATAGCAATCAAAAGCTTCATCAAACTTATATTTCTCGAAAAACTTCTTCTTCATGGAAATATTACCAGTATAAAAATGCCAATAGTCAGTCTTGTTGTAATTAGTAAGTCCTTTATAAGAAATCATTACACCGCTGTCCTCAAGCCATCTTCTAAAACGATTATCAGCAATTTCCGGACTCCAAGTCATAAATCCAAGCGCAATCGAATCGTTTTCAGGAAAATCACGATGGAATTTTTGGTGAGCCTCCATCCATCCGTCTTGAACCAGAATATCTGAACCAATAAATGAAATGATACTGCCGGTAGCCTCCTGAACCCCACGATTACGCGCTGCTCCCTGCTTTTTATTGTCCTGCGAAACGAATTTAAGATCGAATTTAAGATCCTTATTCTCCTTCCACTTTAAAAGAACATCAGTTGTGTCATCGGTAGAACCATCATCAACAACAACAACCTCAAACCTATCGCCCTTTTGGCGATTCAAGTGAGTAAGACATTTTTTTAAGCCCTCTGAGTTGTTATAAGTCGGTATGACTACGGAAAACTTCATAGTTTTTCTTAATGCTCGAATTGTATCATAATAAATGTATCGCTATACTCCAAATATGAAAAAAATCCTGATCTACACAGACACACCACAAGTTGGAGGAGCCGAACTCCAAATGTTTTTACTGGCAAAATTTTTAGATAAAGAAAAGTTCACCCCGATACTTGCATGCAGCAATTACAGGGCACTTGATAAATGGTGTGAAAATTTTGAAAAAGAAGGATTAAAAGTGATTCGCTTAGAGGTAAAAAGCAAACACGACCCCAAACATGCCAAATATTTGAAGGAGATAATTAAAGAAGAAGAGATAGATATAATGCACGCACATGTCTGGAACCCCGCAAGCTGCAGGTTCGCGTTTTTGGCAGCAAAGAAAATGAAAGTACCAGTAGTAACTACTGAGCACGATCCATTTAAACTATCATGGATGAAAGATTTGTTTAAAAAACATACTCTAAAGGGAATCACGAAAATAATCACAGTATCTGAGGAAAATAAAAAATTGCTAAAAGGGTTGTATGCAAAACACTCTAAAAAGGTGGAAGTAATTCACAACGGGATCGACACAACATGGTGGCAATCACAGCTATTAAGATTTACTGAGGATGATTTAACAAGGATAAAAACAGATGTATTCAAAGGCAAAAAAGACACCCTGATAATAATTTCTGTTGCAGAACTACACGAAAGAAAAGGGCATAAGTATTTGATAAAAGCGATGTCAGAAGTGGTTGAGAAATATCCCAATACAAAACTAGTAATAGTTGGTGATGGTCCTCACAGAGAAAGTCTAGAAACATTGATAAAGAAATTGAAGATGGAAAAGCACGTGATTTTACTCGGGCGGCGAAGTGATGTTCCACAACTACTAAAAAGCGCAAACATCTTTGCACTACCGTCACGCAGAGAAGCCTTCGGCCTTGTAAATCTGGAAGCGATGCTTACACCACTTCCAGTAGTCGCAACAAGAGTCGGTGGAATTCCAGAAATAGTAGAAGATGGAAAAACAGGAATCTTAGTAGAGCCTGAAAACAGTGAAGTGTTTGAGGAGGCCTTGAAAAAGCTAATATCAAAACCAGACCTCCGCAAAAAGTATGCAGAAGCCGGCCTAACACGCGCAAAAAACACCTTCAGCGCAGAAAAAATGGCAAAAGAATATGAGAAAATATATTCAAAAATTTCGTCTTGACGGTGAGTGTACACTCACCTATACTTGAGCTACATTAATTCTCCCTGATGAAGCTCAAAACAATTTACCTATGCCAAAAATGCGACCACCAAGCACCTAAGTGGATTGGTAAGTGCCCAGAGTGCAGCGGATGGAATACATTCGTTGAGGACGTAATAAATGTGGGTAAAAAAGACATCATTTCGAGAACTCCAAGAAAAGCCGGATCAACCTCCCCTACTAAACTGGTAGACAGTAAAAAAGCTGCTCCAGGAATAACAAGCAGCATCAGTGAATTCGATCGAGTAATGGGAGATGGAATAGTTCCGGGAAGCCTAACTCTTATTAGTGGAGAACCAGGAATAGGAAAATCTACTCTCACCCTTCAAGTAGCAAACAACATCGCAAAAGATAAATCAGTATTAATGATTTCTGGAGAAGAATCTGTAGAACAAATTGCACAGCGAGCAAGAAGACTTGGCGCAAACAATGAAAATCTAAAAGCAGTAAACGGCTACAATTTAGAAGATATACTGGAAACTATACGTAAAGAAAAACCTGACCTCGTAATAATTGATTCAATCCAAGTTATTTCAAGCATGGATCTCCCTTCAGGAGCAGGATCAGTTGCACAGGTCAGGTTTTGCACTGAACAAATAATGGAAATGGCCAAGACAACAAACACTCCCGTCTTTCTGATTGGACACGTTACTAAAGAAGGGAACCTAGCCGGACCAAGAGTGTTAGAACATTTGGTAGATACAGTACTCCACCTAGAAGGAGATCGATTTCACGAATTCAGAATGCTTCGAGCAGCCAAAAATAGATTTGGATCATGTTCAGAGGTTGGAATTTTTGAAATGAAACAGGAGGGAATGATAGAGGTAAAAAATCCATCGGAACAATTTCTAGAGGGAAGAAAAGAAAACGCCATTGGATCTGCAATAACAGTAGCCATGGAAGGAACTCGACCATTTTTAGTAGAAGTACAAGCACTCGTATCAACTAGCCCCTTTGGATATCCAAAAAGAACTGCAAACGGATTCGATTTAAATAGATTGCAGATTCTAATAGCTGTATTAGAAAAATACGGCAAACTGAACCTCCAAAACCAAGACGTCTTCATAAACGTTGTTGGAGGAATAAAACTTAGCGAACCAGCGGCCGACTTCGCCGTGTTACTTGCCATAGCATCCTCATTCCTTAAAAAACCAATCCCTTTTAATTCAGCCATCTTTGGTGAAGTCGGTCTGTCTGGGGAGCTTCGAAAAGTTTCCCACTCGGATAAAAGAATAAAGGAATCAGAAAAACTAGGATTCAAAAACATTCTTAGTGGAAATGATTTTAAGGAAATTTCGCAAGCACTAAAAACCCTCCAAAAAATTTAAAACTTCCTATGACAACCTCAAAAAGAACTCGTTCGCATTCTCAGTTGAAATACGTGCAACATCTTTCTCAGGCATTTCTTTTATTTCGGCAATCTTCTTTACGACTTCCACAACATAAGACGGTTCGTTTCTTTCACCACGATGTTCTTGTGGGGCCAAATACGGACAATCCGTCTCAACCATAAACATATCCATCGGAACTTCATCAACCACCTTTCGTAGATCCTCCGCATTAGGATAAGTAATTATTCCTGTAAAAGAAGTATAAATTCCTCTATACCAAAGCTTTCGTGCGAACTCAACACTGCTTCCATAACAATGAAAAACAGCCTCCACCTTATAATCATCCATAATCCTCAAACAATCATCATCCGCATCTCTATTATGAATAATAATCGGAATCTTTAAACTCTGCGCCAACTCCAATTGCAATCTAAAAGCCTTCTCCTGAACATCCTTTGGAACCTCGGCTTTAAAGTAATCCAATCCACACTCCCCAATTGCGACAATCCTCCCGTTCTCTTTAATC
>JABJOK010000125.1 GCA_018664365.1 Candidatus Peregrinibacteria bacterium
ATCGGAGGAACCGCAGTAGGTACAGGAATAAACACCGACCCAAAATACAAAGAGCACATGCTCAAAAATCTCACAAAGCTAACTGGAATTGAGTTTCACAAGGCAAACAACGCTACAGAAATTGCGAACAACATGAATCCATTCATGAATTTTTCAAGTGGACTTAGGTCGCTCTCTACAGATCTTTTGAATTTCTCAAACAATTTAATGATAATGAATAGCGGCCCTAAAGCAGGAATAGGTGAAATTGATCTACCAGAAGTTCAACCAGGGTCATCAATAATGCCTGGAAAAATAAATCCATCCATACCAGAAGGAGTAATAATGACCTGCCTACACGTTTTGGGAAGCGATAGAGCTGTTGAACTAGCAGCTCAAAGAAGCCATTTCGAACTAAACGTAATGTGCCCACTAATTATGTTCGAAATCTTAGAATCAATGAAGCTTCTAACAAACGCAATAAACACACTAAACAAATCATGTATTAAGGGACTGAAAGTGAACAAAGAACGCACAAAAATGCTACTCGAAAAGAGCCTCTGTAACGCAACTTCACTCGTTCCGTACATCGGATACCATAAAACCGGAGAAATCGTTAAAACAGCCCTTAAAAAGAGCACAAGGCTCCGCCAAGAGCTAATAGACGAAGGAATTTTTACTGAGAAAGAGCTAAACGAACTATTCTCAGCAGATCTCACAACAAAACCCTCAAAAATTAGAAAAAAATTAGTTAAATAACATGACACTCCCCTTCCTCACAGGGCTAATAGGCTCTTTAATCCTAGTGACTGGCGCTGCCTGGCCAGAAAAACCCTCAAAAAAACATCCAGTTACATCAATTCGCAACTGGCTTTTTACAATTGGTAGCTCAACTATGCTTGTATATTCAATCCTAGGATACATAAACGGAGGCCTTATATTTTTCGTATTTCTACAGGGAATGATAGGGATAGCTAGCCTTTTAATGATGGTGGACGCTTCAAGCAAGATAGAAGTACCTATTATTTCAACCACCACTGTTATTCTAATTATCTGGTCCCTTTACCTTCTCGACACACTTCACACCACTTTATTCATTTTAGGAGCAACAGGAATAGCACTTGGATATACTTTTGGAATGGGTACGTTTAGAAGAAATATTGCCCTAACAATAGGAAGTATTTTTCTAGTTATTTTTAGCTATATTGAACAAAGTTGGATATTCTTTTGGCTAAATATCTTCTTTGCTATTTTCTCAAGCTACTATGCAGTTAAATCCTTCAAAGACTAGATCTCTTCAATAGACCTAACAAATTCATCAAATATAGTTTTATGCTCAGAATAATTTTTGCTATTAACCTTTAAATAAGACTCAAACATAACCGTCTTGTCATCATTCATTGCAAAATATCTTCTGATAGCATCATCTCCGCTTCCTTCGTTTACAAATACTCCTTCTCCAACAAATTCCACTGAAAATCCAGCATACTTATCAGCAATGAATTCCGCCATATTCTCGTACTTCATAACATTATTCCATCCAAAAACAGCGATCTCCAAGGGATAACTAGTCAAAACCTCTTCCTCCCCTCCTTCAGCCTCCTCAACTTTCACTGCAATATCTCTTGTCATAGTAATCCCCTCTCCACTAGGCATGTAATCCAATGCATAATCAGCCAAAACACCTACCTTAAAACCAAATTTATCATTCTGGTAATACGGCATATTGGTAAAACTTCCTGCAAGTTTATCAACTAAATCAATACACCTTCCCATATCTTTTCCATCCTCATATACCCAAAAAACAAAATCATCACTTCCATAACCTGCATACATCACAAGCATATTATTTCTAAACCAAGATTCACGCTTTTTTTCTTCAATATCAGCAATCTTAATCTCAACATCCTCAAAAGGAGTAAGAGTTATGTGATCATAAAAATTTGCAGTACACCCCTGGTAAGACGCAGTTCCCATTAATCCCGCGCTATTTACATCAGCCCCATCAGGATATTGAAAATAATAATTAGGTATTCCCTCTCCCCTATCAATTTCATAAAACTCAGAACTTCCCCACACCAAACTAGGCCCAGCCGTAGAGACACAAGCAGTAAAAACAAACACAGACAGAATAAGTAAGACTAAACGTTTCATAGGAATTTGGTAAAATTACCTTTGAATCATAGTAAAAATCCCCTAATCCTTCAACCGAAACGGATTAAAATTGGTCTTTTTGTCATACACGTCAATCCCCTCACTCTTCTTAAGCAAGTCAACAATCACATAAGTAAAAGGCGTAAATAGGACCTCAACACCCACCTTAAAGATATAATTTGAAATTATAATCGCTACTAAAAGCTCACTAGGAAGAACTCCATAAAAAGCAATTAAAACAAAAATAACCGTATCAATTCCTTCTCCAACAATAGTGGATGAAATTGTACGTACAAAAAGGTATTTTCCTTCCATCCAAATTTTGATCTTTGCCATTAAATAAGAATTGGAAAATTCTCCGAAAAAATAAGCGACAACACTCCCCAAAACAATCCTAGGAGTCCAGCCCAAAACGGCATTGAATGCCTCAGAATTCGATCCTTCAGCCGCAGCAGGAAGAGCATTTACCAACATAAAAGTCAGCGCCATCAAGACTGCCATAAGAAGCCCCAACCAAATAACCTTTCTAGTACGTTTATATCCATATACCTCTGTCATCACATCACCAAAAATATAACTCAAAGGAAAAAGCAAAGTTCCTCCATCAAAATCAAAAAACCCCAAAGACACAATTTTTGACGAAGCAACATTAGAAATAAGTAAAACAGATACAAAAATAACCGCTATCGTAGTTAAGTGCCTAAGCGGTCTTGCGACATCACCTTTGCCGCGAACAAAGTCAAGAAACATATTGAAATGGTTAAGTTTAGTAAGTCAAAGAGTGGAAACTTAAAAAGCACTCTAAAACAGCGAAACTCTACTCTTTCCTATACAAAATAACAAGAAAATTGACAAAAAAAGCTTTAAGCCCTAAAGTACATCGGCAAACTAAATAAATTAAAGAAAATGACTAATAAGCACGCAAGCAAACAACACTGTTTAGTGGGAAACATTCGCCCAAAAAGCAAGCTTAGAAAACGCAAAAACAAGGCTAAAGCAAAAGAGCGAAAAGAAGCTATAATAGCTGAAAGAGCTGCCTAACGAGGCATAATTTTTGAAAGCAAGAAATGAGATCCGGTTACAACCATTACCTGGTCTCTTTTTAATTCTCGAAGAATTTTTTGGTAAGCCTCCTCTGTATTTTCAATAACTTCTCCATCAATAAACTCAGACAATTCCTTCCCTGTATACCCTCTTTCAATATGCGAAGAAGTTAAAACAACTTTTTCTGCACTCTTCCCAATTAGTCTCAAAATCGCAGAAATCTCTTTCCCCTTCAAAATAGAAACCAAAAACACAAACTTTTTCCCCTTATATAGCCTCTTTAACCCATCAATCAAGTTCTCGATACTATTCTCAGTATGAGCCATATCAAAAACTACGGTTTTCCCGTCAATATATCGAATATCAAATCTCCCAAGAAGTTTAAATTCATCAAAAATCCTCACAAATAAATTTTCATCAACCTCCTTAAGCATTGTCTTTAAGGCTAAATAAGCAGTCTTACCATTCTTTATTTTTGCAACATTAACACTACCAAGCAATGGAGTATCCTCCTCTTCAACATATGTAACAAAATCCTTATCGCACAATTTCTCTTTAGCTAAACTCATCCCCTCTTCACTCTGAAAACCTACAATAGTAGGAATCCCCTCCTTCACAATCCCCAATTTCTCATCTAGGATATCACTCAAATTATCTCCCAAAATCTCTGAATGCTCTTTTTCAACAGTAGTAATTACAGAAATTTG
>JABJOK010000126.1 GCA_018664365.1 Candidatus Peregrinibacteria bacterium
AAGTAATAGAAGAAATTGACCCAAGAGTATTAATTCCAATGGGTGATGGAAATTTTGAAGCAGTACTAAAGGAACTGGGAGTTACTAATGTTGAACCCGAAGAGAAATTCTCAGTAAAATCATCTTCAGAGCTTCCAGATGACAAGAGAGCATATACCATCCTGCAGAAAGCTTAAATTAGCGTGTCCCTGTAGTTCAATGGATAGAACAAAGGTTTCCTAAACCTTAGATGCAGGTTCAATTCCTGCCGGGGATACCACTCTTTTACACCCTTCTCAAAAAGCCTTTTTTGTGGTAAAATATAAGCGTAAAAATAAAAACAAATATCATGAAAGAAAAACTTATTGAACTTATCAAAAACAGCTCCATGCTAAAGGATGGTGACAAGGAGATGTATTTAGCAATGCTTGATAGCCTTTCAGATGAGAGAATGGCTGATTTAATGGTGATTCTCGAGAAGGAAGCGACTATAAAAGATGATATCGATGCAGAGACCGAAAAGAAGGTCTCAGATGCCAACAAAGAGTATTTGAAAGAGATGGACGAAACTTACGATAAAGAGAAAAAGGAAGCTGTAAAAGCAACTGAAAAAGATGATCATAAAAAAGCAGACGAAATGATTTCAAACATATAAAAATACACTCTAAATAAAAATAAAATGTCACCAGGAAAACCTAGCTCAAAACCAGAACCTTCACTTGAATCAACAATTGCAGCAAAGGAAAAAGCAATTCAAACAAAAACAGAGAAGAAAGACGATATTGTAACCGAGGCGACAGTCACGGCTACAGAAAAAGCTCTTGATGCAAAAATTGCTGGATTCAGCCTTGAAGGCAAATATAAAGAAGACATCCAAGGAAAGCTAAAAGAGGTAAAAGACAAGTGGCAGACAAAGATAAAAGCGATCAAGGATGATGGAGCTGAAGCACTAAAAACAGCAACTACAGATCTAGTTAAGGAATTAAAAGGATTTACTGAGCAAAAAGAGGTCAGGGACGTAATTGATGTTGTTGAACCCTTTTTCAAAAACAAAGCTGCTGTTGTAAAAGCAATCAGCTTCTCAAAGTACAAAAAATCAAGTGGACATTGGAGAGCAATAAATACAAGATTGCACGCGATCGGTATTAAGAGAGCACAAATTATAAAACTTCAAGAACATTTAGGAATAAAAGTAGACGGAAAAGTCGGTCCAGAAACAATGACTGCAATGTTTGGATTGTATCAACAGGAAAAAACAGTAGAGTTTGATGACAATGATACAGTTGTACTAGAAGAAAGTGGTGCAAAAGATTTCGCCGCTTACGATGCGGACTCAAAAATTTACGAAGAGGCCCTAGGTGGAAAATTCGACGATGAAACCTCTACCTTCACAAATGAAGAATGGACAAAACTTGAAGCAAAATACAAAGAAGCATACTCCAAAGCAAAGACTTTAGATGAAATAATCCAACTCAGAAGAAAAGAAGAAGCAGAAAAACAGGCACTTGCAAAGAAATTTTTTGACGCAGCAAAAGCTGGTCAACAAGCCGTCGAAGGAGCGGGAGAGGACTCTGAAGCAAATATATCAGAAAGTGAAGTTATCGAGAAAATGCTTGCAGAGGATCCTCGCATAAAGCAATTAGGATTTGAAGCAAGGGGTAACCTTCTCATGAGAAAAGGAGATGATACTCACTACTATCAGGTTTCTATTTCTGGAGCAGGAGATAAAAAAACTTATACACTTCACAGATATCAGACCTTAGACGGTACCAGCACTGGTGGACATGCAACAATAGATATGAAAACGCTAGTAGCAAATCCTAAAGCAGAATGGAAAGTAGACATTCCAGATGTACCGGAAGGAGAGTTTGACGGAGCACAGCAATCAATAGATCCAGGTCAAGAAGAAGTAGCTGCCAAAATTGAAGACAGGAAAGGGACTCTAGAAGCCACATTTGGAATGGCAGACATGGGAGACGGTTCCTACTTACACACTAAAGATGGAGAGATTATTAATACATTTATTATTGATAGCGAAGGAGGAGTTACATGTGTAAATGAGAAAACTCAGGAAAAGTATACCTTCAAAGAAGGAGAAGACTCCTTCGAGGACTGGACTCAGGCAGTAATAGACTTGGGGAATGTCGAAGAATCTGAGAAAACAGAGGAAGAGCCAGAAGAAGAAAGTGCTTTAAGCCAATTAACAGATTGGTTAAAAGAAAAAGGTGGAGTAGTGGGCACAGCGGTTGAAAGAGAAAGAGCAGCAATTTTAATAGGACAAGGGTTTTATGCAGAAGGCGGTAAAGTATATAAGGAAGGAGACGCAGAGAATTATTACATGGCTGAAGAAAAAGAATTTGTAAAATACAGCATGGATGGTAAAAAAGTTGCAGTCCTTGACTATAAGGATCTCAAGGAGGCTCATAATGAAGCAGCTTGGACACAAGTAGATACTGACTCAAAAGAAACAGAAGATGCGCCAACAGCTGGAACTACTGAAGAGCCTGCCCCATCTGACAAAGCTGCTGAATCCACAGAAATCAAAACAGAATATACAAAGTCAGAAATAAAAGAAAAATGTACATACAGCGGAACAAAGAAGCTAAAAACGCCAATGATGGATATTGACGTAAAGATGAACGCAAGTTGTCCATTGGATAGGGCTCCACAAGTTACAGCAGACGTAGGAGAAATGAAGGTTGGGGATCAAACAATACCTGCAGGAAGTACTATTGAAATTCCAAAACCTGAAAAAGGTGACATAGTTGGAATGAGTGCCATGGGAAAACCTACTAAGTACTTTATTTACGATGGTAGCTGGGATTCAGATGGAGTAAATGGTCTAAAACCAATTAAGGTCACAGCTTAATAGGCCCCACATACAAGGTTGCCTAATCACACGCATTCTCATACAATAGCTCCGCTTTTTAAGAGCGGAAATGCCAAAATACTATATTCAGACATATGGGTGTCAGATGAATTATTCTGACTCAGAAAGAATGGAGACCTATCTTCAGGCTCTTGGCTATAAAAAAGTTGAGGCAATGGAAGATGCGGATCTCATTCTGTTTAATACCTGCAGCATCAAGCAAAAAGCAGAGGACAAAGTGCTTGGACAAATCAAAAAGCTCAGAGCTATCAAAAAAAACAACCCAGACCTTAAAGTAGTTATAGCAGGATGTATGGTTAGAAAATCTAGTTCTCGCTATTCCGAAACGCGCGATAGATTGCTTACCAGAGTTCGTGAACTCGATATTGCACTTCGTACCGAGGAACTTCCAAAACTTGCAGAACTAATTAGAGAAATTGATCCAAATTCAACTATTGAAGCGATAGAGGAGGAATCTCTTGAAGATTATTTCAAAATAGAAGCATCCAATTCAACATACAAATCTAAGACCCAAGCCTTTCTTCCTGTCTCAAATGGATGCGACAAATTTTGCACTTACTGCATTGTTCCATTTAGTCGTGGAAGAGAGAAAAGCCGCAGTCTCGAAGAGATATTGAGAGACGCAGAAGAACTGGTAGAGAAAGGAATCAAGGAAATAACCCTAATTGGACAAACAGTAAATTCTTACGGGCTTGGCATACACGACCAGGAGCAGGAAATTTTTAAACACCTTGGAGAAAAAGAACCATTCGTTCACCTTCTTGAAGAATTGGATAAACTTAAGGAGAAAGGACTCAAGAGGGTTCGTTGGACATCTCCACACCCAAAGGACATGTCGGATCAACTAATCGATGCCATGGCCTCTCTCGAGACCCAGATGCCATACCTGCACCTTCCTGTGCAAGCAGGGCACGATGATACCCTTAAGCGAATGAATAGGCCCTACACAGTCGAGCAGTATCGATCAGTGATAAAGAAGCTTCGTGAAAAAATTCCAGAGATTTCAATCACAACAGATATTATAGTAGGGTTCTGCGATGAAACGGATGAAGAATTCGAAACAACTTATAAATTCTTTGAAGAAATGGACTTCGAGCACGGGTATATTTCAAGATACTCAGATAGAAAGGGGACAACAGCCAACAGATTCATGAACGATAACATCTCAGCCAAGGTCAAAAGCGAAAGATGGCATAAGGTAAATGATCTTCTCAAGAAGAAATCTCAAAAGATCCTCGAAAAATTTCTCGGCAAAAACGTGAACGTCCTTGTTGAAGAGCAAGAAGGAGAACTCTGCACAGGCCGCTGCGAAAACTACAAAACCGTACAATTTAAGTCCGGCCGCGATCTTCTAGGAGAAATAGTTCCTGTAAAGATCAACGATGCAAAAGATTGGGTTCTGATAGGAGAATTAGTGTAAAAAAACATTAAGGGCTTCTGGTCAAACACCTTCGTCGACGAAAGTGCTTACAAGAAGTTTTCTATTAGCCTTCTTTCACAAACACGCCCTTTATTCTCCTCACTCCAGAAGAAGAACTCTCTTCTTTTTTGATCTTAAACTTTCCAAGTTCGCTAGTATTTGCAACATGAGGCCCTCCACAGATTTCTCTACTAAATAGAGTCCCATCTTCTTCACTTCCAATCGAATAAACCTTTACGCGATCCCCATATTTAGATTCAAACAGTCCAATTGCGCCTTTTTCCTTTGCCTCATCAACACTCATCTCTTCCATTGTGATAGGTAATGCTGCCTCAATCTGAGCGTTAACCATATTAGTAACCTCTGCTTTTTGTTCATCAGTCATTTTTTCTGGATGACTAAAATCAAACCTTAGCCTATCAGCAGTTAGGTTAGATCCCTTTTGTCCAACATGATCACCAAGTACATTCCGTAAAGCCTGATGAAGCAGGTGGGTAGCAGTATGATACATAGTCACTTCTTCACTATGATCAGCCAGTCCTCCAGCAAACTTCTTCTCAGCTCCAGCACGAGATTTATCTTGGTGTTCCTTAAAGTAGTGTTCGAATTTTTCATTTACAAAAGTACGATCATCTTCTCCATTAATCCAGCCTGACTCTTCAAGTTCTTCAATAGTTGTTTCAATAGGAAATCCGTAAGTAGCAAACATTTCAAAGAAAAAATTATCCTCAAACGCCTTTACTCCCTCAGATTTTTTCTCTTCCAAACGTTCCATCTGTTTCTCGAGCATCGCAATCCCCTTATGCAAAGTCTTATTAAACTGCTCTTCCTCCTTCGTGATCTCTTCATAAATAAAATTCTGATTTTCATTTAGCTCAGTATAGTAATCTCCAAATTGCTTCACGTAAATTCCAGCAATTTTTCGTACGAAATCTCCCTCGATTCCCAGCTTCTTCCCGTGCCTAATAGCACGACGAATCAAGCGTCTAAGAACATATCCTTGATCAGTATTTGATGGAGAAATGCCCATCTGATCACCCATAATAAACGTCGCGGCTCTTAAATGATCTGCAATAATTCTCTCAGAAACTTTCTGTACTTCATCAGGTTCGCTATATCCAGCAAGTAATCTGATCTCACTCAGCGCCTCTTTAAACATCTCAGTCTCATATACCGACTTCTTTCCAGTCAAAGCCACAATTACTCTCTCTAGTCCCATTCCTGTATCTACATTTTGTTGCTTTAAAGGTACAAACTTTCCATCCTCAGTCTTGTTGTACTGCATAAATACATCATTCCAGATCTCAACCCATCGGCTATCTTCAGTATCAAAATTTTCAGGAGCATCCTCGTCACCAGTCCAATAAAACATCTCAGTGTCAGGACCGCACGGCCCAGTCTGTCCTGCAGGACCCCACCAGTTATCCTTCTTTGGTAAAAATGCAACTCTAGCCTCAGAAACGCCAAGCTCTTTCCAGTATCCAAAAGACTCTTCATCCTTAGGAGCATCACTATCTCCCTCAAAACACGTAAACGCCAGATTCTCAAGTCCTAAGCCTAATCCACCATCTTCACGGCTGCTTGTCAGAAACTTAAAGCTCATCTCGATTGCCTCCTTTTTAAAATAGTCTCCAAGAGACCAGTTCCCCAACATCTCAAACATAGTCAGATGGCTGTCGTCTCCCACCTCATCAATATCACCAGTACGAATACATTTCTGCACGTCAACAAGTCGAGTTCCGGATGGATGTTTTTCTCCCATCAAAAAAGGAACTAAAGGGTGCATCCCCGCAGTTGTAAATAAAACAGTCGGATCATTTTCTGGAATTAAAGAAGATCCTCGAATTTCTTTATGGTCATAGTTCTTCACGAAGAAATCTATGTATAGTCGGCGGAGTTCATTTGCAGTCATATAAAATCGTTATAAAGCCCGCTTATTCTACGAAAAAAACCTTTAACTTACAAGCAATCTATGCGATATTGATTAGGCAAAAATTAACGCCAAATTTTAATTATGGGAAGAAAGTCTAGCCGCAAAAAAGTTGTCCGCGAAATTGTTAAAGAAGAAGAGAACAAAGAGAAAAAAGGGTTGTTTGGCAACAAGAAATCAAAGAAAAAACTCAAGGAAGAGGCAATAAAGAAAGCCTCAAAAAAGAAAAAAACAAAGAAGTCTGATAAGAAAGGCAAAGAAAAAAAAATGAAGTCTATTAAGGCAAAGTTACATCCCCACAAACATAAGATATTAGGAGGAGGACTTGCTGTAATAATGTTTGCAATACTTATTTCAGTGGGGTATCTGCTTTTCCAAAAAGCACTTAGACCTATGCCAGTCGCAAAAATACTTCCAGCAAACAACACAGTCGCGATATTAGAGGTCAATTCAAATATTGCGCATAGTCAGCTTGAAAAAGCGTTTGAATTAACAAAAAATTATCCCGATTACAGCCAAGAAGCATTTGTTGAATCGATTGAATATAAGTATAAAGTGGATTTTGATAAGGAAATCGCTCCTTGGCTAGGAAGGGAGGTAGGAATAGCCATGCTTAATTCCCAACGTGAAGAAAACGATATCAACATTATTCATTTTGCTGAAGTAATCAACAAGAATACTATAAAATCTCTTCTTGAATCACGAACAACAGACACATTATACCTTGGACACACGGTTTACCTTTCACCAAATGGATTCACATTCACATTCATGAAGGACTACTTGCTTATAAGTGAAAAAGAAGCCGCAATTCAGGAGCTGATAGATTTTCAAAGCTCAAACGATGAACGCCTATATGCATCTTCAAAATACAGCCGTATAGATACAAATCTTCCTATCAACAGGGTCGCATTCTTGTACATAAATTTTAAGAACATTACTCCAAATACTCTTAAGTATATGCCTCTTCTCAGTGAACAAGGCATAAGCACAGAGTCTATTGCCCCATTCTTAAATCTTTTCGATTCAGAGGGAATGGCATTAATAGCCCTTGAAGACAAATTTGCAATTCAAAGCTTTTTGAGTCTCGACAGAGATAAGGTCAAAAATAGTAAATATGTTGATGTGAAGCACAAGTACCAGGCCAATCTTTCTGATTATGTGGCGAGTAATGCTATCGCATTTTGGGGAGGCGAAAACGTTGAATCACAGCTTAAGCGCTTACTCGAATCACTCGCAGGAGGTGAAAATGGTACAATTGACGCATTAGACAAGCTTCTTGAGAATTATGGACATAAATATTTTGGGCAAACTGCAAATGTTGAGGAAGAGATCTTACCTCTCTTAAGTTCAGAGTTTTCAATTGCTATTGAAGAGCACAATAATAAACCAATTTATAAGGGGATTATAGCGCTTTCAGATCCAAAGGCTGATGCGCTTAAGATTCACGAACTTGCTGATAGTTTCGCAAAGGTAGGAGCTGTATTTGAGCCACAAGTAGTTGAATACACACTTGAGGATGGAACAGTTGCTCGTGAAATAGTTGCAGTTCCAGAACAAATCATAAAAACAGAGTCTAAGCACAAGGACAGAACAATATTTCAAATGAGACTTGGAAATAGTAATAAATCTCTTTCTTATACCTTCCTAGATGACGTAGCGGTTATAGCATCTGATCCGCAGGGAGTGATCAATGCAATCGACTCATCTGATGGCAGCATAGAAAGCCTAAACGGATCAGACAGTTTTGATAAACTAATCTCCCCAATTCTTCAAAGTTCAGACGAAATAGCATATTTTAATTTTGAAAAACTACTTCCACTATATTTTATGGGAACAGGACTAGAAGCAGAATTTGCTCCTATTCACTATTTAAGTTCTGGAAAAAACTATTTCAATGATGGAATTTCAACCATCAACTATTTGCAGCTAAAATAATATGCCGCGTCAATTAAACGACATCAAGAAAGATCCTGATAATGCGAAAATAGATCTGAAAGGAGATTCTTCGCCAAAAAAGACTCCAATTAAAAAAAAGAAGAACAGTATTTACAAAAATGAAAGTCCAATAAGGGAGGTTAAAGATCTTTCCGGTACAGAAAAAGCACATTTTTCATACATTAAAGGAGAAAAATTCACTCCCCCTAAATATCTAGGGAATCTTTTGAAAATTGGTGGAATTGGATTTTTAATAATACTTTTTATAAATGCAATGAACGTGTATGTGATTGGAAAATCAATTGAGAGAGACATTTCAAGTAAGGCTGAAGAGGGATACAATTTTCTGATTGATGCAGGGAAGAGTGCTACCAAGATCGAGTTCGATCGAGCACTGGATTCATTTAATAATGCGTTGGAGAATTTTGAAGAGGCAGAGGATAGTTTATGGTTTGTTAACACAGATCAGACTTTTTACGCAAAGGATGGAAATGTTGGGCAAGCGGTAAATGCACTACTCGAGAGTGGTAAGCACTTCGCAACTGCAGGAAAATATTTCCTTGAAGCTGTTGAGGAATTTAATAATATTCCGGTTTATTTTGTCTCAAAGAACAATGAAGATAATTCAAATGGGAAGAATCCTTCCATTACAGATTCTCTTAGTATCGGACTGGAGAAAACGGATCTTGCTATCGCGGAAATCACTGAGGCAGCTGAGATAATAGGTGAAGTTAATGCAGAAAATCTGCCACCAGAAGTTCGCGCACGCGTAACTTTCGCTCAGAATAAGATCACAGAAGTTGCCCTAACACTGCAGACGACATCGGAACATTTTCCCGCAATTTTAAAGCTTCTTGGAGACAGATATCCTCACAGATATCTTGTGCTTTTTCAGAACAACAATGAAATTCGTCCCACAGGTGGATTTATTGGAAGTTACGCAATTGTAGATATCAACGATGGGTACATTGAGAAATTAGAGACTCATGATGTGTATGATTTAGATGGTTCATATCATGGTGTGATTGAACCACCAGAAGAATTTTTAAAATTTACTGGCAACTGGAGATTTAGAGATAGTAATTATTCTCCGGATTTTCCTACATCAGCCAAGAAAGCTAGATGGTTTTTAGAGAAAGAAGGAGGGCCTACAGCAGATACTGTGATTGCCATAAACCAAGGACTCCTTGCAGATATGCTTGAGATAACAGGACCTGTACAGGTGGGGCAATTCGGGAAGCTAGATTCAAAAAATTACAACCTACTGCTTAGTTATATTATTGAAGGCAAAGTGTGGGGAGCTGAGGACCCAAAGCACATTTTGAAAGTTTTTGTGCCAGCATTTAAGGAAGCAATTATGAAGGAAGAGCATATCAGTTCTGCTACAAGCAAGCTTTACAAGGCAATGCAGCAGAAACACATTTTGGCCTATTCTGCCGATGAAGATATCCAAAACCTATTTGTCTCAATGGGAATTAGCGGAGAAGCATATAGTCCTGAAGAAGACGAGGATTATTTGAGCGTCATAAATATTGCTACAGGAGGAACTAAATCAGAACAGTTTATGGAGGAACAGATTTATCACGACACTCACATTAGTGACACAGGAAAGATTACCGACAAAATCACAATTCAAAGAACACATCAGTGGAGTGACAACATCTATTTGGAATGGAAAAAAACGCTAGAGAAATATGGATTCACGCACATGCCAGACAGCATTATAGACATCCTTGGACGTGGAGAAAATAAAGTCTCAACTCGAATATACGTGCCAGCTGGAAGTAAACTAATTGATACAAATGGTACTGATGTAGCTACAAAATATGATAACGATCTAAAGAAGACTTATTTCTTCACAGAAATGAATACTAAGGCTGACGACACATCATTAATCTGGATCGAATATGAGTTACCATTCAATTTAGACTTAGACCCTGCCTCAACATACAAAATGATTACAGAAAAACAGCCAGGAAGTCGTGGCAGCATTTTTACAAAGACTTTGACCACAGATGATGAAGTTTATTCATTAGCAACATATCCTGAAGAAGTGAGAATAAATGCAGATGAAACTATTTCCTACGCTACAAACTTGGTGTACGATAAATACTTCTCAGTTGTACTTGGGCAAGAATGAAAATAATAAAGGAACAAAATTGCGCTTCCTGTAACAAAAATTTTCCGATCTATAAGGACGATGTTCTTTTCTATGAAAGGATGAAAGTTCCCGAACCAAAAAGCTGTCCAGACTGTAGATCACAAAGGAGATGGGGATTTAGAAATCAAGACACTCTCTACAAGCGAAAGTGTGATTTTAGCGGAGATACAATGATTTCTCTTTATTCACAGGACAAACCATACAAAGTATATAAAGAGGAGATATGGTGGAGTGATAAATGGGATCCAATGGATTATGGAAGAGATTATGATTTTAATAGACCGTTCTTTGAGCAATTTAATGAGCTTTTATTAGATGTTCCTCGAAGGGGAATGCATCAGGATGGAACGAATGAGAATTGTGAGTATATAACTTTTGGTGTGGGCAATAAGAACTGTTATATGATGTTTGCCAGCTTCTACTGTGAAGACATTCTCTATGGGACCTGGTGTGGAATGTCGAAGGATTGCGTGGATTGCCGTTCATGTATGAATTGTGAAATTATGTATGAATCTTATAGTTGCACAAAATGTTACAACTGCATTCATTGTTATACATGCGAAAATTGTCAGGATTGTTTATTTATGGATGACTGTCGCAACTGCAAAAAATGCATAGGCTGCAAGGGCTTACGGAACAAAGAACTTTATATTTATAATAAAAAGGCCACCAAAGAAGAGTATGAAGAACTGAAGTCTCAGTTATTGAAAAGAGATTTAGCAGAGGAAGAAAAAAAGTTTAATAAGTGGAAACTGCAATTCCCCAACGTTCATCTCGAAATGCAGAACTGTGAAGACTGTACAGGAGAATATATTAATAACGCTAAGAATTGTCATTTTTGTTACAACATGGTTTTAGGAGCTGAGGACTGTAAATATTGTCAGATTGCTGGATGGCAGGGGAAGGATATGTGGGATTGCACAACCACAGGAAAGGAGTGCGAACTAATGTATGAAATGCATGCGACTTTGACCTCTCAAAATTGTGCATTTTGTAGTTTCTGCCGTTTCTGTTCAGACACCTACTACTGTGATTGCATAAGTAACTTAAAAAACTGTTTTGGATGTTCAGGGATTAGTCACAAGCAATATTGTATTTTAAATAAACAGTACACAAAGGAGGAGTACGAAGAGCTTTTACCAAGGATCATTGCACACATGACGGAGACAGGGGAGTACGGAGAATTTTTTCCCCTATCAATATCGCCATTTGCCTATAACGAAACGCAGGCCCAATACTATTTCAAATTAAATAAAGAAGAAGCTTTAGAAAAAGGATTCAAGTGGATCGATGAGCATCAAGTACAGAAAGGCTTTACTGGTGATTCTTGTAGTTGCATCGATTGCAATAAAGCATTTCGCATTACCTCTCAAGAAAAAAGATTCCATGAGAAGATAGGTGTTAAGCCACCAACACAGTGTATTGATTGTCGCAGAAAAAGAAGAGCCAAGTTAGTAAAATTGCAAACTATATACGATCGCACATGTGATAAATGTAATAAAGAGATTAAAACAAGCTTCGCCCCAGATCGTCCGGAAATTGTATATTGCAAACCCTGCTACCAAGAGTCACTAATCAACTAATATGAGCTATCAGATTAAGGAGAGAAGGACATGCAAGGTTTCAGGTAAAGAATTTCCTATCATAGAAAATGAACTGAATTTTTATAAAAAAATGGATCTTCCAATTCCAGATATTTGTCCAGATGAAAGGCAAAGGAGGCGTCTTGCTATGCGTAATGAATTTAATCTATACAAAAGAAAATCAGATCTAACAGGCGATGAGATTCTTTCAGTCCATTCACCAGACAAGAAATATCCTGTTTATCACAGTTCGGAATGGTTCAGCGACAAGTGGGATGCAATGGACTACGGACGCAATTTTGATTTTGATAGACCGTTTTTTGATCAGTTTAAAGAGCTGTGGGATGAAGTACCAAAGCTAGGGTTGTTAGTTCTAGGAGATAACGAAAATAGTGATTATTCCCATGACGCCTATCGTTTAAAAAACTGCTACCTGACGTTTGATGGAGAACAGGGGTATGACTGTATGTATGGAGAAACATTTGTCCTAGTTAAGAACTGTGTAGACTTCTTTCAATTGATAAATTCTGAAAATTGTTATGAATGCTTACGCTCTGAGGAGTGCTACAACCTATATTTTTCTGCATTTTGTAATAATTGTTCAGATTCCTATTTTTTGAGAGATTGCCATGGGTGTAGAGATTGTTTTGGATGCTGCAATTTAAGGCAAAAGCAATATTATATTTTGAATGAGCCGTATTCAAAGGAAGAGTACTTTGAAAAACTAAAATCATTTCAACTCAACAGTCATACAGCATTAGAGAAACTTAAGGAAAGTGCTGAACAGTTTTTCATCAAGTATCCAAGAAAATATATGCATGGGCTCATGAACGATAATGTAATTGGAGATTTTCTGTATAACTGCAAAGATTGCTATGAATGCTATGACTGTGCACAGCTAAGAGACTGTGGATATTGCACAAATTGCGTGCTTACAGGTAATGACTCTTACGATATAGATATTTGGGGAGATAGAATGAGCTTTTGTTATAACTCCGCTGGTTGTGGTGCAGGTGCCGAGAACATTATAGGAAGCTTATATTGCGGTTTTGACAGCCACGACATCTATCACTCCGCCTTTTGCTGGAAAGGCTGCCAAAGCCTATTAGGATGCTCAGCATTGATGCATAAAAAGTACTGCATACTAAACAAACAGTACTCAAAGGAAGAGTATGAAAAATTATTTGCGAAGATAAAGGAACACATGAAGCATACAGGGGAGTGGGGACAGTTCTTTCCTCCCGAACTATCAAATTTTGCCTATAATGAAACGGTTGCAAATGATTTCATGCCACTTAAGAAAGAAGAGGCTATTCAGTTAGGATACACATGGAAGGAAAAAGATCCTCATGACTACAAGAAGCAGTCATACAGCATTCCAGACAGGATAGAGGACGTAAAAGACGATATATCGGATGCTATTTTGGTATGTGACAAATGCGAAAAAAACTATCGTATTGAGCCATCTGAATTAAAGTTTTACCGCAAACACAAATTTCCAATACCACGTCTTTGTTTTCATTGTCGTCATCAAGAGCGAAAAAAGCTAAAAAATAATCGTAAGCTTTCATCACGAGAATGCATGAAGTGCAGTACAGAAGTTTTAACAACCTACAAGAAGTCTCAGCCAGAACTAGTTTACTGCGAAAGCTGTTATCTTAAAGAAGTGCGGTGACATACATTCAGTCATAGAAAAAGCGGCGCCGAGGGGTCCCGGCGCCGCTTCCTTGTCGCAACGCGACGCGACGGAACCGGGTTTCAAGCCGGCTCGTCCTTGTGGGGTTGCTTCTTCCCGCGCCTGGCGCGTTCGATGAGGCCGCCGATGACGACCCAGAAGACCGGCTGAGCGATGGAGAGCATGAGCTTCACGTCCTCCATGTCGATCAGGTTCCAGCCCAGGGCCTGGTCAGCCCCGAAGAGTGCCAGATACACGAGTCCCAGAAGGAGAGCAATTCCTAGCACGTCCAGGAAGATTCCGAGGGGGTCTTTTCGCATGGTTCATTACCTCACGGTTGCGCACTGTGTGTTGACAAGGATCTGTTTCTAGTTCGCCTAGGTTTTCGGTGTAGCAGGAGGCTCACCAAGAACAATTCGGACAAGTAAAAACAGAGAAGTATTTTAAGACAAAACGTTAAAAAAGTCAATGCCACCTTAGGATATACTCTTGGTCACTTCCTCCCAAACATTTTCTCTAGCTCACTCAAACTCAAAGAAACCATCGTTGGTCTTCCGTGTGGGCAGGTATACGGCCTTTTCAAATGCGTCATCTGGTCTATTAATATCTGCATTTCAGATAGTTCTAGACTTTGTCCAAACTTAATCGTGCTCCTACATGACATATAAGTAAGGATCTCCTCAGTTTTTCCTTGGAATCTTGAAGGATTTTTCTCATTGATAATGTCATCTAGGACACCTCTTACTACATCATCAATATCTTCCTTAGAAAAGAACGACGGTACGGCATGAACCACAAAAGTTTTTCCACCAAATGGTTCGATTTCAAATCCCAAATCTTCAAAGATCTTTTTATTTTCCTCAACCAGCATGACCTCATCCGCAGAAAGCTCAAGCTGAATCGGCATCAACAACGGCTGAATTGATTTTTCCTGAGTTTCAAACTGATTCATCAATTCTTCATATCGCACTCTCTCATGCGCAGCATGTTGATCGATTAAAACCAATCCACTCTCATCTTGCGCAACAATATATGAATTAGATACCTGTGTTATTGCCTTCATCCCATCGTTTTTCTCCTCAACTCCACCAAACTCTCTCTCATTCATAACGCTTTTTGCAAAATCAACCGGCTCTCTAGCTCCGCCATTATCAAATCCTCCACCAAAGCTCTGACCTCCAATACTTCCAGCAGCCATACGATCATTTCCCTCAAACAAACCAGCATTTTCTACCTTTTTTGGAAATGAATCTGACATATATCTTCTAGATTCACTAAATCCCTTTGGAATCAAATTAACCTTTTCCAGCGCACTCTTAACTGAAGAGTACATAGTCCTAATAACACTTTGCTGATCCTCAAAACGAATCTCAACCTTACGAGGATGTACATTCACATCAATCAAGGCAGGATCAATTTTTATATTGATAATAAAAACAGGCTTTTTGTTTTCCATCAGCATAGAGTGATAAGCCTGACGAATTGTATTAGCTAAAACATGATGTTGAATAGGTCGGCCATTCACGAAAAAATACTGATGCTTAGAAGAACTACGCGCCAATAAAGGCTTTCCAATAAATCCCTCAATCTGAAAATCACTTCCACCATAGAATATGGGAATCATTGCCTCTGCAGTAGCACTTCCAAACACGTCTGAGACGCGTGAAATCAGGTCTGTGACCTTTGGGAGATCCATTACAGTCTTATCATTGTGCACGAGCTTAAAGGCCACCTCAGGATTAGCGAGCGCCACCGCATTAAGTGCCGCAGTTATATAAGAAAGCTCTGTACTATCTTTCTTTAAATATTTCTGTCGAGCCGGCGTATTAAAAAACAGATTATGCACTTCAATCCTAGTCCCTCCACTCATTCCAACCTCTCTTATGGCCACTACATCTCCTCCATTTACCTCAATTTCCCAACCACTATCACTATCCGCAACTTTACTTTTTACAGCCAATTTAGACACAGAAGCTATACTCGCAAGTGCCTCACCTCTAAAACCCATTGTTCCTATCTTCCAAAGATCAGATTCCTCTGTGATTTTACTTGTAGCATGCCTTTGAATTGCCATCTCAAGATCATCTTTCGCAATTCCACATCCATTATCAGTAATTTTAATAAACGTTTTTCCTCCATCCTTCACCTCAACAACTATCTTATCCGCCCCAGCATCCAAACAGTTATCAAGAAGCTCCTTAATAACACTGGCAGGTCTTTCAATAACCTCTCCAGCCGCGATCTGGTTAACCAATGTTTCCGGAAGAATTTTAATAAGTGACATATGGATCTCTTAATTGGAACCACATCATACTCAAATGCTACCTATCTATCAACATCATCGAGTACACAGCATCAACCTCATCATCATATCCAAAATTAACATCATCAGTATATTCAGCAAAAACACGTGGGCGCTCTGAGAAATCCTTCAAAACAGGATATCCATTTATGATATCAATAGGATAAATGAATACGCCGAAAGTCTCTTCAGTAGCAGTAACGCCTAGCATAATTCCTTCAGAGGTAGAGTTTAGGTCAGAAACAAGTTTGTTATCAACAATGAAATCTCCAAGTGAATAAAACAGGAGACTATTCCTATAAATATGCATTGGAACTATTTCATCAAGCCCACGTCCCACAAAAATATCAATATCGTCAGTAAGTCTTTTTACATAACGCTCTTTTGCGCTAGTCCATGAACCACTTTCCCATTCAAAGAGCAGGTATACCAGATCAGACTCATTATCAATACGATCTAGGGTCTCGTTTAATTCATCCTCATCATAGGTTCCCTCAACAAATTTGCAGAACGCAATCTTCATATCATTCTGATTTTCAGTCCTACACACATTGTCATCCATATCAAAAACATAGAAGTCAGCACCTTGTAAATGGCGATCCTCCATTCCTCGGAGATCACGCAATTGCTTTGTAGTTGTATAATCAGTGGTTTCATTATAAGAAGGGTCCCATCTCCAGCTATCCATAAAGCTCAAAATATTATCATCAGGCAAGCTTCCCATTGAAAGAATAGACGCTGATTTATACGGGGTCTTTTCCCCTTTAAAAAACGCAAAGAAATGATGACTTGTAGTCTCTTCAGTGTGAGTCGTCATATAGTGTTGAATATTGGTTTTAGCAAATCTTTCTGCATCCATGTAGCCTCTTTTCTCAAGAAAATTTAGCGCAGTATATATAGATGCAGGGGAGTCTATCTCGAGATCATAAACATTATTGTAATCAAAATTTAGGATAGTTGCCTTTGAAGCCTCGTCATGAAAATCAGCTATCTCAAGAGGCGCATAGTGTGAGAAATCAACACTCGCAACAACGAGAGCATCTTCAGGAACATTTTCTACCAACCAATCTGCAAGATCATCTAGGCTGTCACCTGAAGTTCTCCATTTTAAAATTACTGGTACAACCTCAGCATCTGGAAAGTAATCTCTAATATAGGTTACATGAGAATGAATGGAGTGTTCTTTTACAAAACTATCATCTTGATATTTTGCGACTCCATCCTTCACCATTGAGGAAACTAAATCACTATTCAACTCCAAATCCCCTGAAGTAGTTTTAAAGACACAGCTTTTACAGGTCTGGATATCTGACTCACCATTCTCATAGTGATTCGGACCAATAATAAAAACAGTTGATGGTTCAGCAATCGCATCATAGCTCGCATACATTTGAGCAACAACATCACCTGCAACCAGGTGATGAGGCATAATCATTGCCAAAGGAACAGTATCAAATTCGAAGGGCTCTTCAGAATCTAACATGTTATTCCACATACGTTCATCTCCAGCAAAATCTGGATAAACCTCTAATGGAGTTCCACATCCACTTAGGACAAGTGAAAACATCAGCAAAGAAGCAGTGACAAGTAGGTTTTTCATAATCTAGTTTAGCGATACAGGCTTCCACCCCATTCAATAAGAGCGAAACCTTCCCGTTCAGGAGTTTCAAGCTTCTGCTCAGTCACCTCTATAGGACGATCTAGTCCCTTGTAATCAAAGTACACACGGATTACAGAATCAGGCTTTGGTTCAACAGTTAGAGGAGCATATTTATCTAGATCCTCTTGAGAAACAAAGGTAATAAAGTAATAAGGATCTTTTGAAAGAATTGGAACCCAGAACTCTTTAAAGTCACGGATTTCAACCTCATTCATTCCAAGTGTTGCCAATTTTTCATCAAAGAATCCATCAACCTCTTCTGCAGTAATCACAAATCCTTCCTCTGGACTATTGAAGTCGGTAGCAAAACCTTCCCAAAATAAGTAAGGATAAACTTTGTTATCACCACGGTTTAGAAGTTTTCCATCTGTAGAAGCAATAACATTCCATCCATCACCAATCTCAGGATCAGAAATAGAAATTCCTTCAGTTGGCTCTACGTTAACAAAAACAGCAGTAGTTTCTTCTGGATAAAGATAAATCACTGGTTTTCCCATCTCGGTAATACCAGCGTTGTAATAAATCGTTACAAGAGTTGATTTAACAGTACCATCGTCAAAATAAGCCTTGAACTCATATTCATTACTTCCCATTACAAGGTTGTCCCAGTCTTCATTCGCTCGGTAAACAAATTTGTCATCACCGTATTTGAAGTCTGTAAGCTTATATACATCATCATAATATCCAAAACATGGTCCATCAAAATATGTACCACAACCTGGAGTTCCCCCTTCAGCACTTACCACAACTTTTGTTGTGTTAGGTGAAACAACGCCTTCGAAGATAATTGGTGCATCGGAAATAGTAGCTTCGTTCTTTGGGTAGTTCAGAGTAATGTAGTTAGCTCCAGTATATGCGACAACTGGTTCTTCCTCTTCTTCTTCCTCTTCTTCCTCTTCTTCTTCTACATCCTCTTCTTCATCTTCGTCCTCCTCCTCCTCTTCTTCTTCTACATCCTCTTCTTCATCTTCGTCCTCGTCCTCTACATACTCTACTTCATCTGGAACAAATGTTTCATCTTCATCTTCTGTTCCCCAATCGACATTTACGCTACATGCAGCAAAGGAAAGCAGTACAAACAGCGACAGTAGTAAGCTTAGAAATTTTTTCATGGATAAAAAGTTAATTATTACAAACAATTGTATCAAATTCGGCTAGAAATACAATTATTCTCCCTTTGATCTATTTTTGATTTCGTCTAATTTTTTCAGCGCATCTATTGGAGTCATTTCATTTAGATCCATTGCCTTAAGTTCAACTAGGAGAGTTTTATCTTCTTTGCTTACACCAGAGTGATTTCTTGCCTCTTTAAACATACCCATCTGGTCAGGAGCAATTTTAGATTTTTGAATATGTCGATTCTCTAAATCTTCAAGAACTCCACGCGCCCTACTCACAACAGAAACCGGTAGTCCAGCCAGCTTAGCAACTTCGATTCCATAACTCTTATCAACGCCTCCTTCAATAATTTTATACAAGAAAACAACACCCTCTTTTTCATTTTCACGGACATAAGCACTCATATTAACAGCGCGCCCAAGTTTATCAGCAAGCTCAATCAGCTCATGATAGTGAGTTGCGAAAAGTGTCTTAGCCTTAATCTGATCATGAATAAACTCCATGATAGCCCAGGCAATGCTAACTCCATCATATGTTGAGGTTCCACGTCCAATTTCATCAAGAATGATAAGGCTTCGCTCAGTAGAATTATTCAAAATGTACGAGGCTTCCTGCATCTCAACCATAAAAGTACTTTCTCCACGAACAAGATTATCCGATGCTCCAACTCGAGTAAAAATACGGTCAACACAAGTAATCTCTGCACTTTCAGCAGGAACAAAGCTTCCAATCTGCGCCATCAGAACAATTAGAGCAACTTGCCTTAGATAAGTCGATTTACCACCCATATTTGGACCAGTAATCAGCATGAAATTAGATTCCTCATCGAGTGAACAATCATTTGGAATAAAATCTAGGCTTGTATCAATCTGCTCAATAACCGGGTGACGTCCAGCTACAATCTTTAGCTCACCATTCTCAGAAATAGCAGGCTTACAGTAGGAAAACTTCTCAGCATTAAAGGCAAATGTCGAAACAACATCAATAGTAGCAATCGCTTTAGCAATTCTTTGGATCTCAACAATTTTCTTAACAACTTCCATTCTCACTTCATAGAAAAGTTCATACTCTAACTCCTTGATTCGATCCTCAGCAGTTAGAACTTTTTCTTCGTACTCTTTTAGCTCAGGAGTAATGAATCTCTCAGCATTAACCAGGGTCTGCTTACGAATATAATCCTCAGGAACCGCATCCAGATTAGACTTACTGATCTCGATATAATACCCAAAAACTTTATTGTATTTCACTTTTAAAGACGAAACTCCAGTACGCTTAGACTCTCTTTCTTGAAGATCTTTGATAAATGATTTCCCTTCAGTACTAATAGAACGCAGATCATCAAGTTCAGAATTATATCCATCCTTTATCATCCCCCCATCGCGAACTATTGCAGGCGGCTCGTTTGAAACCGCATTCTCAATAAGTTCAACAAGTTCATTAAGTTCCACCAAGCTATCACTAACTCCATCAATACGATCTTCTAAAATTTTCTTAACATTTGGGATCAGACCTAATGAAAGTTTCATCGCAACAAGATCACGCGCATTACCACTCCCCAGGCTTAAACGACTAAGCAACCTTTCAACATCATAAAAGCCATCAAGTGTTTCACGGATATCCCTAAGTAAACTAGAATCAGATCTAAACACCTCAACTTTTTTTAGACGAGCATCAATTTCTGACTTACTAAGTAGGGGATGCATTAGCCAATTTCTAATAAGCCTTCCTCCCATTGAAGTAACAGTATTATCCAATACGGAAATCAAACTCCCCTCTTTTTTGCCTCTAGTTGTATAGAAAAGCTCCAGATTTCTAATACAAGTCTCGTCCAGAGGCATAAATTCCGATAGACCATAGTAAGTAATTTTTTGGATATGCTTCAGGTCAGTTTTCTGGGTCTCTTTCAAGTATTCATATAGAATGCCTGACACCTGCACAGCTAGGTCCTTACCTTCTAAACCAAAGACGCCCAGGGATTTTACCTCAAACGATTTTTTCAATTCAGCCTCCGCGTCTTTCATATACGTAAAAGGAAAGACAACCACACCAGCTCTTTTAATAGTTGCAGCAATATTGCCCCCCAACAGATCTTCATCACAAATTAACTCCGCCGGCATTACGCGGCCAAGCTCTGTCTCGAAATTTTTAAGTCCATCAAGTTCGGTCACTCTAAATTCTCCAGTTGTAACATCCGCATAAGCAAAAGCTACTCGATCCCCATCAACAGCAATCGCTGAAACATAGTTATTGGCCTTACTATCTAGAATGTTTTCATCAAAAGTTGTTCCAGGGGTAACAACACGTTTAACATCTCTCTCCACAATTCCCTTTCCTGTAGGCTCGGTAACCTGATCACAGATTGCGACCTTCTTCCCTGCGCGAGTAAGCTTGAAAAGATACTGCTCAAGCGCATGAAAAGGAATTCCACACATTGGAGCCTTAGAAGCAGCCCCTTTATTCCTCGAAGTAAGAGTTATTTGTAAAATCTTCGAAGCCTCCACCGCATCCTCAAAAAACATCTCATAAAAATCTCCAAGTCTAAACATAAGAATACAATCAGTGTACTTCTCCTTAATCGCTTTGTACTGCGCCATCATCGGCGTAAGCTTTTCCATGAATTAGAGTAATTTGCCCGGACGTCTATCCTAACAAATTACCCCCAAACTGCAAAACCTTTTGACAGATTCAACTCCTCTATTATGAATCGACGAAGTCGTCATTACTTGCGCCGATTAAAAAACCTTTCAGAGTCATGAGTGTCCATATGGTATAGGCCTATAAATCCGAATATGCCTACATCTCAATAAACAGTCTCCAAATAACACTTCTCACAATAAACTTTTTCTGAACGCTCTGGATTCCATGCACTTGGCACAACCACTGAACACTTATCGCATTTTCTATCAAACAACGCGTATGGCAGCCTTTTCGCTAATCTATCTTTATGTCTCTCAAAGAAATGCTTTCGTGGCACAGGCAATCCCATCTTACGATAAAATTTCAACTCCGCTGGCATAACACGATAGTTACGTCCACTAGCTTCACATGCAAGCATCTCATCGATAATTTCATCTGGCACATCTTTAATCTTCTCAGGAACTTCATACGACGATGGTTTCATTTCAGATTCATCCACTTCCCGCCACCTCATTCCTCGAGCCAGCACCTCTTCTTTTGATAAAGGGAAATAATCCATCGCCACAGTTTCATTATAGGCAAATGGCGAAATAGTAGACGGCATAAACTCTCCATATTCGCCCATCTCCTTCATCATTGCAATTATTCGTGGAACCATCTCTTCGTACTCCTCCTTCGAATATTGTTTATTCAAGATGCAATACTCTGCATTTTTCAAACCCGCACAACCAAAACAGTGCTTACAGTTGTAAAGATAATCCGTATACCAAATGTCGTGACATCCATAAGGAACCAATGAAAATCCTGCCAAGTTATTACGATAATTTCCTAAATACTCATAGCAAAGCTCATTCTCCTCAGTGTAGTTCATGTCCATGCAATCCTTGTTTTGAACAGTCTGAATGTTATACGCACAATCCTCATTCTCACTTATCTGAAAACAATTAGAACAATTTTTACTTTCAAAAATATAGTTACCAGTAACATTCTCTGACATCTCAACGACACTTGCACGATGAGGATGCACTAATTTCAACTCTTCAAATTTTTTCAAAACAAAATCCACTTTTTCCTTATCACAAAAGGAAAACTCCCCAACAAACTTTTCGTAATCTTCACGAGAATACTCTTTGTTGAAAATATAATACTGTTTTTTTCTTAGCCCCACACATCCAAAGCAGTTCTGACATCCACGTAAATCATAGCCATAATGACACTCACTACAACTATAACAATCCTGCAAATGTGTAGATCCATATAACTCTTGGCAATCAATGCACTCATAACAAAGCTCAGACTTTCTCACTAAGAAACAATCTACACAATTCTTAGAATAGTAAGGATTTCCATACATACAATCCTCTATAAAAATCGATCCAAAACACAGATAACAATTTTTAATGTCCCCAACATAATTACAGTAATCAGAATTTTCATTATTTACAAAAATTGCCAGATTCGCCCTAGGAACCTTCTTCAGCAACTCATCAAACTGTTCAAAAAACGATTTATCAAAATCAAAATCCATCCCGTAATCACGCGCATCCCACTTGTCGCTCATCCACTCGTCTTTTGTAATAACGGGGTAAGGCTGATCTGGGTGATACATCGACAAAATAGACTCTCCACTAAACGCTGACTTGGTTTTATATAGATTGCGTTCGTTCCTAAATGACATTCTGCGCCTAACTCTCTCCAACGGACTCAAAGTCGGATCCGGCACTCCCACACGTTTATAAAAATTCAGATCACGCTCTGTGATCTCAAATTCAGATCCACTTATGGCACACTTTTTAAACATGTTATCCAATATTTTTCCAATAACAATCCAAACAATACACGATATATTCAGTATCAGATGGGAAAGTTGTGATTAACGTGTTCTTGCAGCTATCGCATTTGCGTTTGTGCATTACTCGCTCATTCCGCATATTCCAACGCTGCGTACTGCGACATCCTGGACAATAAACAGGAAGAAGACGTATATCCATTTTTTTATAAAACTCGACCTCCTTATCCACAATTCCAAAATCATTCTCACAAATCACACACTTACGCTCCCTGACATCATCACCAATATCAACTCGGCCATCTATTTTATACTTCATTCTTTCATGTGAAGTCTCTGGCAGATCATTCACTCCCTCAACAGGCTTGAAAAGCAGATCATACAAGGTGTAAATACCCTTTGCCTCCAATTCTCGATTAACCTTATCGCTCAATTCCACAAATTCCTTCTCACTCACCTCCTTATTCAAAAAGTAAAATTTCTTGTATTTTTTATGTAAAAAATTGCATCCAAAAAGATTTTCTCCCTCAAGGCAATTGATGCACCACTGGCTATCCTTTAAATTCCCACACCAATAAAGATGCTTCGAATTAAATAGATAATGAGCATAAGAAACATCATAACAAAGATCCATTCCTGTAGGGATCGGACCGCAGTCGCAACTGTCACGTGTCCCCATATCCAGATTAGCCTGAGTTATGTAAAGGCTATCCTCAGTATGCCTTGTATCAAAGCACATGTGACAGTTTTTGCTATGATAAATATAATCCCCAGTGCACTTGGTAGTGTCACGTTGATGTACATACATTCGTGGAATAGTCTTAGAAAGTTCTCGAACCTTTTCTTCAATAAATTCAATGCCATTCTTGTTGTCTAGATCCAACTTCTTCTCTTTTTTACGATATTCTTCTTCATTTAGTTGCTCATTAAAA
>JABJOK010000048.1 GCA_018664365.1 Candidatus Peregrinibacteria bacterium
ATTCGATCATTAAATTTAATGTCTCCCACAAAAACTAAAACCTCGAAGAAACTCTTCGGCGGAAAAATCGCCGGCATAAAGAAGGTTTTGGTATTGGGAAGTGGGGCTCTTAAAATTGGCGAGGCAGGAGAGTTTGACTATTCTGGTTCTCAAGCAATTAAGGCTCTTAAGGAAGAGGGAATTGAGTCTATTTTGATCAATCCAAATATTGCTACGATTCAGACTTCTAAAGGACTTGCTGATAAGATTTATTTTCTTCCAGTGAATGCATTTTTCGTTGAGAAGGTTATTAAAGATGAAAAACCTGACGGAATTTTCCTAGCATTTGGAGGGCAAACTGCACTTAACTGTGGGGTTGATCTTTGGAAAAAAGGAATTTTGAAAAAATATAATATTAAGGTCCTTGGAACTCCCGTAAATGTAATTGATCTAACTGAAGATAGAGAAAAATTTAATCAGGAGCTGACCAAAATTGATGTAAAGATGCCAACGAGCTTTGCGTGTACTACAAAAAAATCCGCAATGGCTGCTGCAAAAAAGATAGGATTTCCTTTGATAATAAGAGCGGCGTTTGCGCTTGGTGGAAAGGGTAGTGGATTTGCTCACACCGAGAAAGAACTCGATAAGATGCTAGATACCGCGTTTGCATATAGCCCTCAGGTTTTAGTTGAAGAGAACCTAAAGGGATGGAAAGAGGTTGAGTATGAAGTTGTTCGAGATGCGGCAGATAACTGTATTACGGTTTGTAATATGGAAAACTTTGATCCGCTGGGAATTCATACTGGAGAAAGTATCGTAGTGGCTCCATCACAAACATTAACAAATAGTGAATATCATAAACTTCGTGAACTTGCGATTAAGGTGATTCGTCATCTTGGAGTAGTTGGTGAGTGTAATATTCAGTATGCACTTGATCCTAAATCTGAGGATTATCGTGTGATTGAGGTAAATGCACGACTTAGTCGTTCTTCTGCTTTGGCCTCTAAGGCTACTGGTTATCCGCTTGCTCATGTGGCGGCAAAATTAGCTCTTGGATATAATCTTCCCGAGCTTAAAAATGCTGTGACAAAAACTACTACTGCATGTTTTGAGCCGGCTCTTGATTACCTGGCTCTCAAAATTCCTCGCTGGGATCTTAATAAATTCCGCATGGTGTCTAAAAAGATCACTACCGAAATGAAATCGGTTGGAGAGATCATGGCGCTTGGGAGAAGTTATGAAGAGGTCACTCAGAAAGGTCTTCGAATGTTGCAGGTTGGACTGCATGGACTTGTTGCAAATGAAGATGTGAAGATAGAGGTTGAAAAATTTGAAGAAGACATTAAAAACCCTACTCCAAAGCGAATCTTAGTTGTTGCTGAGGCGTTACGTCAGGGGTGGACTGTTGAAAAAATTGCTAAAATTTCCGGAATTGATCCTTGGTTCTTGGATAAGCTGAAGAATATTGTGGATATGGGGGAGGAGATAAAAAAGAAAAAGAAGCTCGATAAGCAGTCTATGAAGGCGGCCAAGAAAAAAGGATTTTCTGATAAGCAGATTGGATATCTGACGAACCGCGAAGAGCTAGACATTCGTTCTGAGCGTAAAAAGATGGGTATTCTTCCTTCTATCAAACAGATCGACACGATGGCGGCGGAATATCCTGCAAATACTAATTATCTTTACCTTACATATCACGGAGACACCAACGATGTGGAGGCTGGAAATAAAAAGAAGATGGTTGTGCTGGGAAGTGGAGCTTATTGTATTGGATCTTCTGTGGAGTTTGATTGGTGTTGTGTTAATGCCGTTAAAACTGCTGCTGCTGAGGGATATGAGACAATTATGATCAACTATAATCCTGAAACTGTTTCTACTGATTACGATACTTGTGACAAATTATATTTCGATGAACTTTCACTTGAGAGAGTTTTGGATATTTATGAATTTGAGAATGGAGGAATGAAAGGGGACTCGATAACTGGTGTGATTGTTTCAACCGGAGGACAGGTTCCAAATAATTTAGCACTTAAGCTGCATAAAACTGGTGCACGAATTTTAGGAACACATCCTGAAAATATTGATAGAGCAGAAGACCGTCATAAGTTTTCTGGAATGCTAGACAAGCTTGAGGTTGATCAGCCAAAATGGCAAGAGCTTGCGAAGGTTGATGACATTTATGGCTTTGTCGAGAAGCAGGGATACCCAGTATTGGTTCGTCCATCTTATGTTCTTTCTGGAGCTGC
>JABJOK010000127.1 GCA_018664365.1 Candidatus Peregrinibacteria bacterium
AACAAGAGTTTGCTATCGCTTAAGGGTCAGGATAAGGGAAGGCTTCTTACGAAGATATCCTTCCATTTCTCTTTATTGCAAATGGGGCTTACAAACTGTGTATTCTCTATTTTTTCTTGGACATTCCTATCAATAGGACTTGTCTTTAGTAGCTTCTTTTTAGATACAACTCTTTTAATGATTGTACTTGTTTCTATCCCTGCTAGCGCTTTCTTGGGATTTATCGGATACATAGTTTCAAAGTACTATATCAGCCAAGACCAGACACTCTATTCGCGAATATTGATGTATATAAACGAAACATTGGAGGAGTTCCCTATTGTTAAAACTCGAAACAAGGAGAGGCAGGCTTTAGTGCACTTTGATAAGCTCGTAAAATTGGATTCTTACTTTAGGGTTCGAAGGGATCTATGGCTTAAGTATGGAGGTAAGATTATCTTTATGATGATCGCTCTGTTTGGTGGAGCTGTCTATTTGTTTGAAATTTATTATCCATTCCTAAAGGTTGAGACATCTGCGCAGTATGTTGTGTATGGAATCTTCTTTGGTCTAGTGATCAAGTTGTTCTATATGGCGCTAAGGATTGGACTGTTTAGCTTCCCTGTAAAGCTTGGTGCTGCAATTTGTGTCCCTGATGAAAAGGTTAGGTCTGTAAAATCAAAACCAAAGGATCTGAATATTACTAATATTTCTTTTGGCTCTCAAAAGATTCGACTAGGTCGTGGCATGGATTATGTTAAAAATTTGAGACTAGAATTTGAGAAGGGCGGAAGGTATTTGGTTTCTGGAAGTGAAGGTCACGGAAAGACTACTGTTGGCCATGCTATTGCTGGTCTTGCAGCAATTAACCAGGCTCGCCCATGGGTCATTCGTCTGAATGGAAGAAGGTTTCTTTATTCAAAGTGGCCTGAGTATGCAAACAATGTCGTTTTTGTAGGGAATGAATATAAGTCTGAGAGAACACTTCTTGAATCGCTAAGTAATGAAGATACGAAGACGGTAAAGGAAGGTGATTTCAAAAAGGTTATAAGTGTTATCAATAGCAATAAACATTTCGCGTTCTTGTTGGACAATGGACGTGCTGTTGGCAGGAGTATAAATGGCAACACCTATTCTGGTGTAGAGAAGGCATTGCTTGAAATGGCATACTGCATGATTTCAAGGCCAAAAATCGTAGTGATTGATAATGTTTGGCTTGATATTGATGATTCAAGAATTAATGACACTTTAAAATTACTCGACAAGTCTTTAGAAAAATCGATTATAGTTTGTTTATCAACACGTAAAAATAAAATATTGGAATATGATAAGGAATATTCTATCTGAGTTTAAAAATAGAAGAAGACGCAAGAAAATTTTACGCATTGGCGGTGGGTTTTTGATTGCTTCAATGTTGCTTATTGCTGTTTCGTCCCAGGTATCCAAGTTGAATTGGGATTTTGACAGCTATGTGCCGAGAGTTGAAAAAACTATCGAGAGTGATTTTGTTAGCGAGGTTTACTTTAATGATGAAATGGATGGTGAAATCTTTAGCGATCTGATCACTTCAGTGATAAATGATGCGAAGGAATCTATCTATATCAGTATGTATTCTTTCAATATGAAGAATATTGTTGAAGCGCTTGAAGATGCAACCGAGCGCGGCGTCGATGTTAGAATTATTCTTGACCAGAGTAGAAGGGAGCAACATGACGAGATTTTTGCTGATTTTGAGGGGGTCGATATCATACAGATAGGTGGAGACATTGATATCTCAGGAGATTATATGCACCACAAGTTTCTACTTGCAGACAGCACTACTGACTCGCCTGTTTTGATATCTGGATCCTTTAATTATACTTCTCTCCAGGAGCGATTTGATCCTAGTTATATTCTTCATACTGAGGACGTAGATTTCATTGAGGCTTTTGAGAATGAGTTTGAACTTCTTACTGATGATAAGCGTGGATATAAAAAACTAAGAGAGGATAGCTTTCAGCCGTTTAGTCATAAACTTTCATACTCTAATGGTAATGTTGAGATCTGGTTTACTCCGGGTTTTAAAGACAATTCAGTAAAACGTAGGATGCTGGACTTAATCAAGGAAGCTACATCCACTATTGATATTGTGATTTGGAGAATGACTGATGACGATATTGCTAAGGCTTTGTACGAAAAATCTCTTAGTGGTGTTAATGTTAGGATTTTGACAGAGGACTATTTTTTCTGGTCAGAAGACTCGGCAATTGCAGAACTATACGATAGAGCTAAAGCGAATGAAAACGAGAATATTGAGTTTATAAGTGATTACACCAGAACGTTTGAGATTGATGACGATACAGTGGATGAAGACTTTAACCCGTTCCTTCATCAGCACACTATGATTGTTGATGAGGAGACAGTTCTTGCAGGTACAAACAACTGGACCTACAATGGATTTTCTAAAAACGATGAGAACATTGTTATTACTGATGTTGACAGTGTAGTTGATTCATTCATGGATTCATTCCTTTACCACTATGAAAACCTTACTCTTGATCAGAGGAATTATATTTCCCCTGAATATCCTTTAAGAGCTACTGAATAGATCTATTCGTCGGTAACCAATATAGTTAACTGTGCTGTTGAGACTGTGTTTTCAGCGTCGTTTATTTCAAGTTTGACTGTGTACTCTCCTGGATCTGCAAAAGTGTGAGTTGGTTTTGCTGTAGTTGATGATCCTCCATCTCCAAAATCCCAGAAGTATGTTGCAACAGTTCCTGTAGTACATCCTGGATCAAACACTGTTTCAAGCGGTGCTGGACCTTCCTCAAATACAGATACGAAACACGCCTGCAAAGGTATCTCTCTAACAGTTATATTAACCGAGGCAGTACTTTGTGTGTTATCGGAACCAATTACGCTGACAGTGGCTGTAAATGCTCCTA
This sequence comes from Candidatus Peregrinibacteria bacterium, assembly GCA_018664365.1. Taxonomy (GTDB): domain Bacteria; phylum Patescibacteriota; class Gracilibacteria; order UBA1369; family LOWO2-01-FULL-3; genus JABJOK01. The sequence continues at coordinate 2,907 of JABJOK010000127.1, forward strand.
TAGCCGTATATTTGTGGCTAATCTTTGCGTCTCCAAGCTTTTCTGATGATCCGTCTCCAAAATTCCATTTATAACTTGTGATTTGTCCTTCAGGATATGTTGATCCTCCTGCATCAAAATTAACAGTAACTGGGACTGATCCATCTACAACGTCGCTATTTAGAGTAGCCATAATTCCTTGTGCCTCTACCTTTACTACTGTCGTTGCAGTTCCTACGTTTCTATCTGCATCTAAAACTGATAGCTCTACTGTATATGTACCTTGCTGCGCAAAAGTGTGCGTTGCAGTTTCTCCATATGCATCAACATTTCCGTCGTTCTCAAAATCCCATTCATAATCAATAATATTACTATCAGAATCAGTTGTTCCAGCTGCACTGAATACTACTTTTAGTGGAGCATTTCCTGATAAGGATAGCGCTCCTTCTTCCATCGCTGGCTGAGTTGATATTTTAGCTTTTGGAGTTCCCTTTGGAGCTCCTACTGTAATCGTCTTAACTGCTTCTCCCTCATCGCCTTCTTCATTAGTTACGATAAGTTTCACCTGATAGGTCCCCCCCTTCATGAATACGTGTGAGGTGGTTTGTGTTGTTGCCTCTGAATTATCATCGCTGAATTTCCATTTATAATCTGTAATATTTCCTTTTGGAGAAGTTGATCCATCAGCAGTGAATGTATAACCAATTCCGCTTACTAGTTCTCCTGGGTCATCTAGAACAGTTATTACTGCTTCAGGTGCCTGAGCCTCCTCTACAACTATTTCTTTCTTAGAAACGCTGAACTCTTCGGTTGTTGAGGTAACTCTAAGTCCCACTTCATAAATTCCTATTTTTTCAAATGTCTTAGTTGCTTCAACTCCCTCAGCATCATCATAACTTCCATCCTCATCGAAATCCCATTCATAACGACTAATTGTGCCATCAGGATCAATTGACTCTGATGCATCGAATGTCACCTCTAGTGGAGCTTCACCTGACTGAGGATCTGCTTTGAAACTTGCTGATAATTGTTGATTCCCAACTGTTACAGGTTTGCTATATTGGTCTTCAAGCTCTTCTCCTGTCTTTTTATCTCTTTTTGTTATCGTGAGTAGAACGTCGAATTTTCCTTTCTTTTCAAATGTGTGAGTGACAATTTGTCCTGTTCCTGTCTCATCATCTCCGAAGTCCCATTCATAAAATGTAATTTGATACTTTCCTTTATCAACAGGAACGCTTGTTGCATCAAACCTAACTTCTATAGGAGCAGAAAGGTTAATTGTTTCTTCTGGCTCAGTTACGATAGGGTCTCTTACGTCTGGCCCTGTATTAACTCTCTTTGAATCTAGATATACGTAAACGAACATCCAGAAAATTAGAATAATTATAAGCGTGATTCCTGCAAATAAACTCATCTTTAACCCCTTCTTCTTCTCGTAATTGTCTCCTCTTTTTGCTGATACAGCTTTCATCAGTCCTATCATCGTAAAGACAAATGCAACTAATGAAATCATAATAAATATGATGTGTATGAACGTAATTAATCCGTTTACAAATGCTCCTTCATTAACACCTAGCAGGCTTGCTAGTGCGCTTGGCTCTGAACCTCCTGCTGAAGCTACGAATACAAATGAAAGTATTAAAAACACAACCATTATTGCTCCAAATGCACCTAGGCATCCTAGTACTGCTTTTTTTCTAGCCTCTGGGTTTGCAGGTTTTTTTACTTTTGCAACTGGTTGCTGTGCTGGTTTACTGATGGCACTTGGATCAACCCCCATCTTTGCCTGCCCAATAGTCTGGCCCTGTGCTTGCTGTTGTTGTGGAATTTGTTCCTCCGCTGGAGCAGTGGTTTGTGGTTCCTCTTTTGGAGCCTCCGGTGCCTCTGCAGCTGGATTAACTTCTGGTTCCTGAGCAACAGTCTCTTCAGGTGCTTTTACGTCCTTTATGTAATTATTGATCTGTGGTTTTTCGGATGGCTGTTCTGGAGTTTCGGGCTCAATATCGCCCATTTCTATATCTTCAATTTTATTTTTGTTTTGGTTGGGATCTTTTTGATCATCCATATCCAAGTTTTGTTATATTCTTAAAATTTTATTTCTTGTGTAACACTACTTTCGTTCTCGTAAATGTCAATAACTGTTAACTTCACAACAGTTTTCCCCCAGACCTTTTCAAAGTTGGTTTTCCATGTTCCTGGGAAGGTGCTTTTGAAGTCCTGGTCGTCATTCTTGATTCCATTACCGTCTGTATCAAAATATATATTTTTATCTATAACGTAATATGAGATTGCTCCCTCAGACATTGTGAAATCGAATTTTACCGAACCTTCTGAACCTGAGAGAGATACAGCGCCATCGTTAGATGGAAGTGGGTCTGTTGTTAGTGCTGCTTGCAGGTCTGGAGATGTTCCTCCTGATGTTCCTTCTCCTGTTGCATCTACTACGTTAACAACTGAATCTTCTGATCCATTACTATCAACCACTGTTAGTTTAACTTTATATATACCTGGCGTTGAATATTTCTTGGTTGGTTCTGGAAGATCTGAATCTGTGTCGTTATCTTTGACTCCGTCACCATCGCTGTCTGCAGTTGTAAGTTTTGATGCTGTATCAAAGTCCCAAATGTATTCATCGATTTCAGCACCTGACTCGGTGTCTGCAGTTGAATTATTTTGGAAGATAACTTCTCCGTTAATAACTTGGTAGGTAAATGCTGCTACCGGAGGATCAGCTAATGGAATTTGGACGGTTCTTTCTACTTCATCCTGATTCCCCTGATTGTCGGTAACGGTTAGTTTTATAGTATATGTGCCGTATTCTGTATAAAGCCTCTCTGGTTCAAATGCTTGAGAATCGGCATCATTTGTAGCGTCTCCATCTCCGTTAGTATCTGCTGAATCAAGATTTGAATCTGTATCAAAATCCCAAATGTAACTAATTATTTCTGCTCCTGCAGAGTCATCTGCTTCTGAATTGTTGGAGAACCTTAATTTCTTTCCTGCACTTCCTTCAATTACTGTGTAGCTAAATGCCGCAGTAGGTTCCTCGGCTAAACTATCAACGTAAATTGTAATTGGTTCGGATATGTCTTCTCCTCCTTTATCATCTCTAACCTTTAGGCGCACATCGTATCCTTCAAGGTCTCTAATAGTGTATGTAAAGTCTAGTGTCGATTGATCAGTTGGTTCATTATTGTGGAATCCGTCACCTTCAACGTCCCAAATGTATTCTACTAGTGTTCCATCTGGATCGCTTGAAGCGCTTGTGAATCGAACTGCGTCACCAGCAAATACCGTTGTTGTATCAACGTTGAACTTTGCCTCTGGTAATTCGTTTGGACCGTTTTCTACCTGTATTGTTGGAACTTGAGCTTCTGCCAAAATGTCATAGCTTGAAACTGTCTTGTTCTCTGAATCTGTCACTTCTAGACCAAATCCATATGTAACCTTTTTACCTTCTTTTCCTGTTGTTCCAATTACTAGTCTTGCACTTGATCCTTTTGTAATTTGAACTCCAAGCTGCTCATCTGGGTCGTCAACGTCGAAGTACCACCATCTATATTGAATGATGCTTCCATCTGCGTCATCAGCGCCATGAGCTTTTACGTCAACATTTACAGGCGTTATTAGATCTGAGTTCTCTGTAGTTGGAACTGCCTGAATTGCTGAAAAGGTAGGTGCCTTGTTTACAACCTTTATATACACCTCGTCTTTTCCAGCCTTTGCAGGCTCGTCCTTGTCATAAACTTCAAGGGATACTGTGAAGTATCCAGGATCAAGAGGGCTCAACTCGTCGTAAGAGTGAGTTGCTGCCTTACTTGAGCTTTTATTTGTGTCTCCAAAGTCCCAGCTGTATTTTAGATTTCTTCCGGTTCCATCTATGTTTCGAGATTCAGATGCATCAAATGTAATTACATCTTTTTTGCTTACTTCAATTGGTTTTGTTAGATCATAGACCTCTGTCCCATTAACAAATATCAGAGATTTTGCTAGTGGGTCTGATCCGCCTCCTATGTATATGTTTTTTACAATAGTGTTGTCATTATCGCTATCGTCGTAAACAGTTGCCTCTACGGTGTACTTACCGGTAGCGGTGTATACATGTGGAACGGTTACGTTTCCGGTTATTGGACCTGAACTCTCTTCTCCGTCTCCAAAGTCTATTACGTAATCAACTCCGTTCTTAGTGTCAATTTTGAAACTTATCTTGGCTTCGCCTGCCTCGTTATCTCCTGTTCCTAGGAATCCAGTAGAATCGAATTCCCCCCAGGAAATATCCAATAAATTATTTATTACTATAGTTTGTGTTTCCTGACCATATTCTTCTCCGTTGCCACTTGAATCTATGGCTTTAAGCTTTATCTCGTATTCTCCCTTCTTCAAAAATTCTATAATTGGATCTGCTTGATCAAGATTCTTACCTTCTTTTATCGTCCAGTTCTCATCTCCGTCAGGCTTTATTGTCCACTCAAATGCTAAATCGTCATCATCGCCATCTGGATCAAAGCTTGATGATCCATCAAGATGAACGATTGCTGGCTGACCTGAGTCTGGAATTTCATAATTCAAAAGTGCGACTGGGAACTGAGACTTTACATCAAATTCATACTCTGCTGTTGCAGGCTCTGGATCACTACTAACAATTGTTAGTAATATTTTGTAGTGACCATCGTCATCAAAGGCATGAATAAATGTTGGTTTATTCGCGTTTTGTCCAATTGATACATCTTCATACTTGTCGTCCCCTATCTTTTTTTCTATTTTCCATTCATATGCTCTAATTGTGCCCCCGCTTGAGGAAGATAGGCTTCCATCAATCGTTACATTGTCTCCTACTGCAATATCTGCACCTGGAGTTAATGTTATGTATGCAGCAGTGTCCTTAACGTCCACTGTGAATATCTTTCTGTCAATTTGGTCTAATTTATTCATGACCTCTAATTGAACAGTGTACTTTCCTTTTGATTTGTATGAGTGTGCAAATGTACCATCCGTTGGACCTTCTTTAATTGTGCCATCACCCATGTCCCATTTATAAATTTTTACATTTTCAGTTGCTCCTGCGTTGAATACTAATTTCTTGTCTATTGCATCATCAGTTGTCACCTGAATGTAGTTTCTATCAATCTGAAGTATTCCTGATTCATAATATTTCATAACCTGAATAGTCTTTCCGCTACTTCCTCCTGCGGTTATGTCTAAATTGATTTTAGTATTTGGAGGATTAACCTTCACTATAAGGCTGCTTGTACCTGCTACATATTTGGCAGGGTTATTAGAATTGATCGTCACTGTTGCTATATATGTTCCTGGATAATTGAATGTACATTGTCTGAATGTAGGCGCTGGATTTGATTCTCCCTCCATTGGAAGTGGAGTACAAACTACTGAGTCTCCAATCCCCAGAGACTTCACTGTGTCGTTTGAGTCTGAATCTCCTACTGTAATTTCGTCTCCTTCAAATGTGTATTCTCCAGAAATATTTTTCCACTCAATGTTTCCACCGGCTATACTTCCTCCTGCTGGATCTATTGATTCATTTACGTCGAAATTCACTACCAATGGTGCATTACCGGTAGTAGTATTTGCTCTTAGTCTTGCAATTACTGTTTCTAGCTTTGCCAATGCATCTGCAAACTCTAATTGTAATTCGAGTGCCTCAACAAGTTTCTCTCCTGCAGTATTAATCTCTGATGGACTCTTTACAGATTCCCATCCATTTAATTCATTCAAGAATCCTGAATCGGCTGAAAAGCTTGCGTGTGAACTCTTATTATCAGATATTTTATCAAAGTCATATCCGTAGGCGTCCATCATTTCTTTGTACAGGCTTCCTATATCTCCAATTTGAACCGCTTCTATACCTGACAACTGTTGTTTTATCTCTGTGAGCTTCCATAGAGAGTCCATGAGCTTATCTTCGAAATCGTCTCTTATTGGCTTGATGATGTAGTGAAGACTCTTTTCGTTTTCTGGTGTTGCATCTTGCATCTGAAGTCTAATTCCCTCCTGTTCTGTTGCCCAAATAAAGTATATTTCGGCAGGGTAATTGCTGAAGCTGTTTGAGCATATCATTGGAAGGGCTGTAGAAAAGAACGCTATCTGTTGAGCCGGAAGTTCAGTTAGTAGAGGGTAGTCATTCCAACTTGCAGCTTCCGCAGCAACATCAATTCCTTCCTCCGCTTCATATAATTCCCAAGGTAAACAAGCTCTAATGGTTCCATCACCATTGATTTTTACCTTCATATTTCTTGTCTTGCTCTGAATTAGATCAATACTAAAGTCTATATATGATACTACTGTATTTATTCTTCCATATCCTTCAGAGAACTTAATCAACCTTGATCTTATACTGTAAAGCTTTTCCTTTGCTGTATATAGGTATGAAAGCATGTCTGATTTTGAAACGAGCTTACTCTTGTAGCTTAGTGAAGATTTATTCAAATCGTTGAGCATTGTTTTTGTCTCTTCATTTACCTCTGCAAAGAATACAAAATTTGTGTATATGTCTTTTGCCAAGCTTCTCACCTCGGTTGCGGCTGCATTAAAGCTTCCTCCAGTGTTTGCGCCTATCGTGGATCCGGATCCGTTTTCTTCTCCGGCGGCACCTCTTATAATTGTATTAACAAATGCAAATGAGCCTAGCACTATTAAAAGTCCTATGGCTGCATATTGTATTGCTTTCTTTCCTGTTTGAGTCCTCTCTTCTTCTCCCGCGGCTGTAACGTATAGGACACCTCCATATATAACTATCACCACTGCAATAAGACCTAAAAATCCTAATGCGAAATTAACTACTCTTAATATAAACTCAGTTGCATCGTCGGTTGTGGCAAGTGAGGCACTTAGCCCGTCTTTGCCTAAAGTCAGGTCTTCTCCCGGTTTATAGTCCGTAAAAGATTGTCCTCCTGAACTTGTTGAGAAGTCTGCACTAAATGCATTTGCAGTACTAGCGCTTAGCACAGCTGTTCCCACTATGGTTGCGGCAAGAGCAGCAATTATGGCAAATGCGAGGAGTTTCTTTATATTTTTCATAGGTGACATTTTCTTCGTGATTATAGTTATTTTATATTATTTATTCAATTAAATAACCTCTTCTGGAGCTACCTCGACTGTATCCCCCTCCTGGTAGCCCTCATCGATGGGCTGGAATTCTATAAGGGTGTTTACAAGCGCAAATGCTCCTAAGGTTAAAACAAGTGCAATTACTACTCCAAAAACTGTTTTTTTCACAGTTTCGGTCTCTTCTTCGTTTCCTGCTGCAGTTACATATTTGTATCCAGCGTAGAACAAGGCTACGAAACAGATTACAGATATGAATGCTGCAAGGAAGTTTATTACTTCTACAAGGATGAATTTCCCTGTATCTACGTCGGGCAGGGATTTCCCTGCTTCTGGAAATATAAATCCCCTAACGACAATCTCAGACATTGCGACTGCAATTAATCCGACTACTGAATACATTACGTGTTTTTTAGTAGTGGTGATCGTCTCTTCGTCTCCTGCACTTGTTAGTAATACGAATCCTCTAGTAACAAATATAAATACTGTAATTATTCCGATTAGTGCCTCGACGAATCCCAGTATCCCTCTTAATAGTTCAACCCCTTCTTCTGCAGCTAACTGAGCATCCGTGACCGATTCAAACGCCTCTCCTTGTTCTCCAAAGAAAATCTTATTAACTATGACTCCTGCAAGCTGGATTATTACTAATCCCAATATTCCTACTAAAAGAGTTGATTTTGCCTTACCAGCCTCTTCCTCATTTGCAGTTGAAATAAGCTTGGTGGCTTGAAAAACAACTACTAAAAATGCAATTCCGCTCATGAAATACTTGAACATGTCTATTGCGAAAAGGATAGGGCTTGAAACTCTTCCCACTCCCTTTGCTATGTAGTCAGGAGGGCTATCCGCGTGCTGTCCTGTTGCAAAATCTCCTAGGTTTGTTTGCTCTTGATCCCCAATCGCTTTAATTATTTTAATTGGCGCGTAGTCATTTGTTGGCACATCTGGCCCATCAGCATTGGCAATGGTCATTTGAACCATTAGACCCATGTTTATTAAGAGCAGGGATACAACTAGATGTTTGAGAAACTTTTTCATGTTTATTCAGCTAGGGCGCCTATGTCGGCTAGACGGCTTGATATTACGGTACTAACAATTGCAAAGGCACCGTAAATTACGATTATGGCAAGAACAGTTGAAATAATGATTCTTTTAGCCTGATTCATCTTTTCTTCTTCTCCACCAGCGGTTGCATACATTATCGCACCTGCAATAAGCATAAGTATCGACAGAGGTGCTAAAAATGCCACCATAAAATTAATTATACCTGCTATTTCTTCAACACCTGCCTTTACGTCAATTGTGGGGTTTACTCCGGTAATACCTGTGTAAACATTCTTGTCTATCTTGTAAAAAACTTTATTTATGAAAATGTCCCCTATATATATCAGGATTAGTCCACCAGCGCTGTACATAATTCCAGCCTTGTGTGTGGATACTTTTTCCTCGTCACCACCGGCAGTTATGAGCCTTGCAGCAGAGTAAACAACCATAATTGTAGCTGCTGATCCGATTATATACTTGATGAATGTCATCAATATTTCGACCTGCTTGTCGAATATATGAACTCTCTTTAATATTTCCTGCGGACTTTCTAGAATTGATCCATCAGCCATGTCGAATATCTTTGCTAAGTCCTGTGACATACTGATTATCGCAAGGGCAATTATTGAATATATTAGCCCACGTTTTGATTTTGTAATGTCTTCCTCTTCCCCGCTGGCAAGCACTAATTTCGCCCCAAGAATCGTAATCATAAGTACAGCCACAACTGCTATTAAGATTTTTACATACGTCAATCCTCTTAATGCTAGATCTATAACGATCTGTTGCCCTGTCTTATTGTCTTCTGGTGGAGTAGGAACATTCCCTTTGAATACTGAATTCACGTTTTCTCCTATCGGCAAATAGCCCTGTGCTGCGCCTGCAACAAGTGGGCTCAAATTCAAAAAAACAATCATTAAGCTGGTAACTATTCCTATTTCTAGCAGGAGCTTTAAGAACTTTTTCATATTTATTTTTACTTTTCCATATATTTTACCATTTTTTGGCTTCTTTATCAACTATATAGAGCCTTTTTGACTGAGTAAGATTTGTCTTGCATTTCACTCGTGAGTAATGGTATATTTCTTGTGCCCGCAGGGGTTTTTAGAGTTGTTAAAATATTATGAAAGATAACGCTATAAAAAGGTACGTAAGAAGTTCTCTTGAAGAACTTTCTAAAGTTACATGGCCAACAAAGAATCAGGCGGTTCGCCTGACTATAATTGTGCTTGTTTTTGTCTTGATTACTGCTTTCTTTATGGGAGCTGTGGATTATGGATTTAATGAGCTATATCAATACGTTTTAAAACTTACTAGATAATGGGAAGACAAGTCGCAGATACAGGTAGAAACTGGTATGTCATTCATACTTACTCTGGATATGAAGATGCTGTTAGGGAAGCTCTTTTACAGCGTATTGAATCTCTAGGGATGCAAGATGCAATTTTTGACGTAGTTGTTCCTAAGGAAACCCAGATTGTGATCAAAAAGGGAGAACCTGTAACTGAAGAAAAGCGTATTTTTCCTGGATATGTTCTAGTAGATATGGAGGTAAATGATGATAGCTGGTATGTAGTGCGAAATACTCCAAATGTAACTGGGTTCGTAGGTTCTGGAACTATTCCAGTCCCTGTTTCTCCAGAAGAATTCAAAGTAGTTAAAAGACATATGGGACAAGCTGAGCCTAAGTTTAAAATTGATTTTGCTCTTGGCGACCATGTTGCTGTTCTTGATGGCCCATTCGCTAATTACGAAGGGGAAATCAATACTATTGATGAGGAAAAGGGTAAGGTAAAAGTTCTTATTACAATCTTTGGACGTGAAACTCCTGTAGAGCTTGAATTTACCCAGGTTAAGAAGAAGTAAATTTTTAATTTGCATTTTGCCTTAGATTTTCGTAAGCTTTTTAAGTAGTCAAAAAAGCATATTTCCTTATTCTTATGCGTAAATTCACAGTTTTTACCTTGATGACATCAGTTGTTGTTTTGGCAGTTGGTGCTGATATCTTTGTAAATGACGTACTTCCGGATCATAAAAAACCTGTCGCAACAGACAGTGAATTTGCTTTTGATTTGCCTGACAGCTTGCCATCCTTTGATTCTTCTGGCCTTGGAAGTGCAAATGTACTGGGTGCTGATGTTGGACCTGGCCTAATTGAAGAGGAGTTATTTGAAGAAGAGGCTGATTTAGGCATTGAGAGAGGTGCTCCGATGTTTGATGAGCAGGATAATGTGGAGCTACTAGTAGAGGAGAACACTTCTACTCTGGAGCTAATTCCTGTTCCGTCTACAGAGATTGCAACCGTTAACACCAGCAATTCCTCTGATTTTGAAGATGATAATTTTGTACCTTTTTCTACTAATGTGCTTATCAGAGAGGATCAGATCAGAAGTGCTGGTTTTGTATCAGGTTATTTAGAGCAGGAGCCGCATGAAGGGTTTTTATTTAAAACCATATATGTGGACGATCTATATGATGTGTCTACAACTAAATACATCATTAAATCGGCTGAACAAGCGCTTGCAAAAGTTTATGTGTTTCAAGTTGGGCCACTCAGTTCTTTAACTGAGGTTTACGACGTGTTAAAAATGCGTGCTACGGAGGGGCTTGATATGGAGGTGAATGAAACTAATGATTTTGCTGATGGATCTTTCTACATGAATGATTTGAGAAGGTCTAACGTAGCCTTTTTGGTAACAAAGATTGGAGCCCAGATATATGGTTTTTCTTATCCAAAGGAGTATCATTCTCAGATCAAGAACTTGGTCAAGCTTTTAGATATGGAATTTTAGGTGAATGGGGAGATCCTGTGGGGTTTTTTCGTTGACTTTCAGGGCAAAATCCCTAGAATGTTTGCGTTACGCACTCAAATATTATTTGAGTAATTTAAAAAGAAAAAAATGGCAAAAGAAATAATGGCAGTTGTAAAGCTGCAAGTCCCTGCAGGGAAGGCTAATCCAGCCCCTCCAGTAGGTACAGCCCTAGGGCCCCATGGTATACAAATTCAGGACTTTTGTACTCAGTTTAACAACGAGACAAAAGAGATGGGTAATACTATCGTTCCTGTAGTTATTACTATTTTTGATGACAGAAGTTTTTCATTTATAATGAAAAGTCCTCCAGCTGCTGTTCTTATTAAAGAGACTATCAAGCTTGCAAAGGGTTCTGGAGAACCTCATAAGACAAAAGTTGGAACAATTACAAGAGCTCAGTTGGAGTCTATTGCTGAGAAGAAGATGGAAGATCTAAATGCGAATGACATGGATGCAGCAGTAAAAATTATTGCAGGAACATGTCGTAGTATGGGAGTAAAAGTTGAAGGCTAATTAATTTATTTGTGGGAGGATTTAAGAAAATCTTATCCGTTTGAACCACGTAACCATAATTATCATGTCAAAACATGGAAAAAAGTACAAAGAAGCAGCTTCACTGATTCAAGAAGAGGCTTATTCTTTGGATGGAGCTTTAGAGCTTCTAAAGAAGACTTCAGTAACTAAATTTGATTCTAGTTGCGAAGTTCATATGAATTTGGGTGTTGACCCAAAACAAGCTGATCAGAATATTCGTACTAGTGTAAATCTTCCACACGGAACTGGTAAGGATGTTAAGGTTGTTGCCTTTGTTGGTGACGAAAATATAAAGGCTGCTAAGGCGGCTGGAGCTATTGAGGCTGGAACTGAAGATTTGATTGAAAAGATTGAAAAGGGATGGGTTGATTTTGACGTTGCAGTTGCAACTCCTGATCAAATGAGAAGCATTGGTAAGATTGCTAAAACTCTTGGTCAAAAGGGGCTTATGCCTAATCCGAAGGCTGGAACTGTTACTCCGGACTTTGCAAAGACTATTGAGGAGCTTAAAAAGGGTAAGGTTGAGGTTCGTGTAGATAAAAATGGGAATCTACATCTTACTTTTGGAAAGGTTTCGTTTGATGATGCAAATCTTAGAGAGAATCTACTAACTATTGTAAGGGCCGTTCTTGAAATTAAGCCTTCTACTCTAAAGGGTTCTTACTTAAAGAGTATGACAATCACAACTTCAATGGGACCTGGTGTTCCAGTTGAATTGTCTTCTGCAACTGAAGAGGCTAAGTAGTCTTTTCTAGTTCTAAAATATCAGACAAAGATTTGAGTCCGACTTCTAACTGCTTAGAGTCGGGCTCTTTAGTTGTGAGCCTTTGGAACCATAGTCCTGGTGCAATGAATGCGCGCATAAAGATATTTTTGTTGTGCTTTGCGCTGAATTTTAGGATTTCGTAAGAGATACCAGCGATTAGCGGAAGGAATGCCAACCTGACTAGAAGATTCATTGTTAGGCTATCTTGCTTCGGAACTACTGTGTATACGAGAATACTTATTATAAACACAATTAATACAAAACTTGTTCCACATCTTGGATGAAAACGTGTCTGTTTAGTTGCGTTTTCTGGAGTTAGTGGAAGTTTCTTTTCGTAGGTAAAAATAGATTTGTGTTCTGCTCCATGATACTCAAAAATTCTGCGGAAACTTTTTGCGAGCGTAAGTATATAAATGTATCCAACGAAAATTGATGTCTTAATAATCCCATCAATTAAATTAAAGAGCATCCAGTGTTCTTTGATAAACGGAACTCTCGATTCTAAGAAGGTTGTTATCCAAAGGGGTGTGTATTTGAATAGTGTGATACTAAGTGCAATCGCGACCAGAAAGGAGATTGTAAATAAAATTGCCTCGAAAATTTTCATTCCTATTGATCTTTTGATGTCTTCAGCCGGCTCATCCTCTACTGATTCAGCAGCTGAATAGTTAATTGCCTGTGTCCCCACTATCATCATCTCAAAAAGATTGATGACACCTCTTAAGATTGGAATGTTTAGAAATTTAAATCTTTGAACAAATGTTTTGAATGGTTTCTTTTTTACTATTATATTCCCTTTTGGCTTTCTTACTGCAATCGTGAGATTGTTTGGGGAACGCATCATTATTCCTTCCACAACGGCTTGTCCGCCAACTGCGAAATCAAATTCAGGTGTTTTTTTTGTATTTTCTTGATCCAGGTTAGCGGCCTCAAGTGCCCAGACGAAAACGATATAGTTGATATATTTAAGATAATTCACAAATTTGGTTGTTAAGAAGAGTTGTATGGCTTATTTTATTGACATGAAAGTAAAAATCAAGCGCATAGATAAGGAATTGCCTTTACCAATCTACGAAACTGGCGGCTCGGTCGGTTTTGATATCATTGCGAGAGAAAGCGTAAAAGTTGCCGGAAAGGAGATGGGAATGATTCCATCAAACCTAATAGTAGAGGTTCCAGAGGGCTATATGTTGGTTGTTGCCTCTAGAAGCAGTACCCCTAAAAAGAAGGGGCTTACTCCCCCACATGGCTTTGGAATTATTGATCAGGATTATTGTGGATCTGAAGATGAAATAAGGGTTCTTGTTTATAATTTTTTAGATGAGGTTGTTGAAATCGAGAGAGGAGAGAAAATTGCACAGGGGGTTTTTGTAAAAATTGATCGATTCGAATGGGACGAGGTCTCTGAGGTTACTGAGAAAAGTCGTGGTGGATTTGGAAGCACAGGAGGTTATAATTAAATCATATGAAAGGTACTCTTATTACAATCTACGGGATTAACAACATTGGTAAGACTACCCAGTGCATGAGGCTTGTTGAGCGTTTAAAGGCTGCTGGACATGATGCCCACTATGTAAAATATCCTGTGTACGATGTTCAGCCTAGTGGTGATTTTATTAATGGTGTTCTTAGAAGTCCTGGCGAACAGCATATCTCAGAGGAGGAATTGCAGATGTGGTTTGTTGTTAATAGGTATCAATTCCAGCCGACGTTGGAAAAGTGGTTGAACGAAGGTGCTGTGGTTGTAGCTGAAGACTATACTGGTACTGGAATTGCTTGGGGAATAGCTAAAGGGCTTGAAGAGAAGTGGGTTGAAAATATTAATTCGAAGGTACGTAGAGAAGATCTTGCAATTGTTATTGAAGGAGAGCGATTCTTAAAGGCCGTTGAAGATGTCCATGTTCACGAGCGCAATGATGAGTTGGTTGAAAAATCTCTTAAGTCACATGATCATTTAGCAACCAAATATGGATGGACACGCGTGCCTCTTCAAGATGGTATTGAAGCGACATCTGATTTAATCTTCGAAAAAGTTGAAAATTTCTTAAAGGACAGTTAAGATTGGGGTGCTTCTCCTGATCGGAGGAGCCATTATTTTTTCCACCTAAAATTCATGGAACTTCTGGATGGTAGAAAGGTTTCTAAAGCGATGCTTTTACATCTTGAGAAAGAGGTAAATCATCTTAAGGTGGAACATATTCTTCCAAAGCTGGTTGTTATTTTAGTAGGAAAAGACCCTGCGTCTCTTTCTTATATCAAACAAAAGCAAAAAGCGTGTGCTGCTACTGGTATTGAATGGGATCAGATTGATTACGAAGAGTCTGTTACGACAGAGATCCTTATTGGAAAAATAGATGAGCTTAATAATGACGAAACTGTTCATGGAATTCTAGTTCAGCTTCCACTTCCAGATCATATTTTTGCCCCTGATGTTATCAAGGCAATTGATCCTATGAAAGATGTTGATGGATTTACTGCTTATAATCTGGGAAAGATGTTTATCAGTCCAGAGTTTGAACACCTAGCTCCGTGCACTCCGCTCGGAGTTATCAAAATGTTTGAGCATTATGATATCGACGTTAAGGGGAAGGAAGCCGTTGTGGTTGGTCACAGTAATATTGTAGGGAAGCCGCTTGCTACTATGCTTCTGAATCGCAATGCTACAGTGACTGTTTGTCATATAGACACAAAAGATTTGGCTTTTCATACTAAGAGAGCTGATATTCTGTGTGTTGCAGTTGGCAGGCCAAATTTGATTACTGCAGATATGGTCAAGGATGGAACAATTATAGTGGATATTGGTGTTAATCGCTTGGAGAGTGGAAAATTGGTTGGAGATGTTGATTTTGATGAA
>JABJOK010000078.1 GCA_018664365.1 Candidatus Peregrinibacteria bacterium
TCTTGTGGGTTTCCCCATTCGGAAATCTCCGGTTCAATGCCTACTTAGCGGCTCACCGAAGCTTATCGCAGCTAGTTACGTCCTTCATCGGAGTTTGGAGTCGAGGCATCCACTTTATGCCTTTAAGTAACTTATAATAGAGAACCAATTACTTTAACTAGTAATCGGTACTAAAAATTTTGATTCGATTTTATTTAAAATTGCTTTCTTACTATCCCTATTTTTCAAAGAACACTGGGTGGGCCTTCTGCACACCCCTAAAGTTAAACAACTTTTTTAAAAGCTAGGTTTTTAACCTAAGGGCTATGCAGTGATTTATTGGCATGAAATAAAGTAAAACTTGGTATGTGACTAAATTTAATGCCCTACGATTATATGGATCGGATATACCAAAGTCAACACTTTTTCAAAAGAAAGTTTTAGGCTGCAAATAAACTAGGAAGACGCCCCGAAAAACCTTCCAAAAACATTGAAAAGAAGACTGTCCAAAGTCCCTAATACGTACATTAAGGTGAACACAAAGGTAAAAACAGCAATAATGACTATTAATGTATTGGTTCCACCAGATCCTAAATACCTCTCAGCAAAACCAATATCCCCCACTAGATCTTTCAACTGCCGCCTATACCGAAGGATCAAATACGCGGTCGCTACTCCAATAACTAAAATAAAAAACTTTTGCATATTTATATATTATCCTAATCATCAATCTACGCAAACTTCAGTCATCCAAAAATACAAGAACTCATAAACAGTTTTCTTATATATAGATTCCACCTCACCATCCAAACTAACAAGAACAATCTCTTCATAAGGAATATGCTTTCCACAACCAAAGGTATTGTCATGAAAAAATTTTACATAAATTCCCTTTTCAGAAAGCTTGTAAGATCCATTCAGAATTGCCCCGAACGTCTCCCCTCCCCAAGATAGATCCCCTCGAGTCGAAGCAATCAATGTAACGGCCTTTTCAGGAGTATCAATTTCACCCATTCTATTAATCAGAGTTTCTTCATCTCTTATCTGAAGCACTCCCCCATCCTCATTGATCTCAACCCAATAACCAAAAAAACATTTTCCACCTTCTGTACGTAAATAATTAGCGTCGAAATCAAGCCCTTCATCCATACAACTAGAATATGCAACTAAGACCTCCCCGCTACCGTCTCGCAAACCATCAAGGTAATCAGCAGAAATAGTCACCCATCCCCTATCCATAAATAACCGTGCCCCAAAACAAATAAGCAGCACAGCAAAAACAAAAGTAGCAACATACACCAACCCTTTTTTAACCTTCTTTTTCATAGAAATTTTCATGGTGGGCGATCGTGGACTTGAACCACGGACCTCGTCGTTATCAGCGACGCGCTCTAACCACCTGAGCTAATCGCCCACATTTTTAACAGAAAAAACTTAATGGAAACTACAGTACTAGTCAATGATATTTTCTCCCTTTATATAAAGATGAATTCCATTTTTAGACTTAACAGGCTTAACATTCTTCATTTTAAAGGCATGCGAAATAAGTCTTGCCCCTTTTCTTAGTTTAGGCCAAATCAAATCTTCAACATCAAGAATGGTCTTATCAAGTAAAAAACAAACTACGACATCAACATCCTTATATTCTTGTTTCCAAAAATCCCCGAATACAATCCTTCCTTTTCCTTTTTTAAAATAATGAACAGTTCTTGCAAATAAATAATTCAAAACAGAATATTCATAGCCCACAACTTTTTTCACCCCATCTCCTGCAATAACTCTCACAATACGACCATCCCCCGCTCCCAAATCAACCACGTAATCATTTTTCTGAAAATCACCAACTTCAAGAATCGTTGGCAGCTTCTTTTTATGGGTAAGAACAAAAGGAGCACCCCAAATCATTGAATAAATCCCCGTAATAATGAGAAGGAAATACCCCACCACAATAACAACCTTCAACCAAAGGATGTCTATATATAGAACTCCCACAACCATCAAAACTGTAAGTACGGCTTCAAACATATATAAACATAATACAAAAAAATACCTAACTATCAAAGCCAAGGATTAAATCTGGTGGAGCCGAGGGGAGTCGAACCCCTTACCTCCGCAGTGCAAATGCGGCGCTCTAGCCAAGTGAGCTACGGCCCCAGATTTTCAATATGCCCCTCAACCAGGGTCGAGAGACATATTAAGTAAATGCCATTTCAAAAGCAAGAAGATTTTCTCCTAGTTAAAAGGAACCCCAGGAAGAACAGCAGCAGCCTCAACTCGAGACCTTTCAAGCAAAGCTTCAAGCTTGGCAGGATCTGGTTCAGCAGATGGATCGATAGCCCAATCTACTGAGAAAGCATCTACAGAAGATTCAGCCACAGTTTCACGCGATGATCTAGTTTCAGACATGATAGTTTGATTACTTTTTAAGTAGCCGATTATACTCACAAACCGAAAGTTGTCAATATAAGAAAAAAGAGCCCGTTGGGCTCTTTAACTAACATCCAGAATGCAATAGAGAAAAATGAGCTGTTCCCATGAACCGTAGTTCATGAGCTCGACCATAGATTTGGCCTTGTGAGTGCTATAGCAATCCACAAGACAAATCTTATGTCTCCATAAAAGGAGGTGATCCATCCGCA
>JABJOK010000035.1 GCA_018664365.1 Candidatus Peregrinibacteria bacterium
CATTTTTACTAATAATTTCATTTGAAGCATCAAGAATAACCTGAGTAGAACGGTAGTTTTCCTCAAGTTTTACGATTTTAGTATCAGTATAATCTTTTTCAAAATCTAGAATATTCTGAATAGTTGCGCCTCGCCAACTATAGATACTTTGGTCAGCATCACCAATTACACACAAGTTTCTATACTTAGCTGACAACAAATTAATTAACTCATACTGCGCCTTGTTTGTGTCTTGGTACTCATCTACAGATATGAATTTAAACTTCTCCTGATATTTGTCTAAGACGTCAGGGAAAGCCTTAAAGAGTTTCACTGTATTCATAATGATGTCATCAAAATCCAATGCATTGTTCATTCGAAGAGCCTTTTGATATACCGGATAAATCTCCGCAACTTTTTCAGTAAAGTAATCATTAGCAAATTGAGAATAATCTTTTGGCCCAATAAGTTGATTTTTAGCATTAGAAATATGTGAAAGAACCGCCTTGTGGTTAACGCGTTTGGGATCAATATTTAGCTCATTCATAACCCTCTTCATCAAAATTTGCTGATCAGCAACATCGTAGATAGCAAAAGAGTTTTCGTAATCTAGAAGATGAATTGTTTTTCTCAAGATGCGGACGCATACAGAGTGAAAAGTACCAATAGTAGGAATGTCATTCTCATTCATCTTTTCTAATTCAGCAGCAGGAAGGAGATCTCCAAAAGTTTCCATGAACTTAATAGTAGTAGCGTCTGATAACATTTTTATAAGACGTTGCTTCATTTCCTTAGCAGCTTTATTGGTAAAAGTAACAGCCAGAATATTCCAAGGGCTAATACCTTTTTCTTGTATTAGATAAGCTATGCGATTTGTTAAGGCCATAGTCTTTCCACTACCAGCACCAGCAATTACAAGCATAGGGCCAGTAAAGTGAGTAACCGCCTCCTTTTGCTTGTCATTCAAGTTGTCTAATATACCGCTCATTTTAGGGTTCTTAAGGACCCGGATTATATACGAAAAATACGCAATAAAAAAGCCCCGCCTTAGCGGGACTTTAAAACAAAAACTTTTTTTATCTCTGCACTACTACTTTGGTTCCAACTTCTGTGAAGTCAAATGCAAAGTCTGCATCTTCAGGAAGTAGTCTTACACATCCATGACTAACAGGAATTCCAATATGGCTCCTAGCCTCAGTCCAGAAATAGTCACCATTTCCTCCAAGACTTGGTAGTGCATGGAATCCATATCCACCAGCTCTAAACCACATGAATTTCGGCATAATATAATGAGGAGCTTTTCCTCCAATACGAACATCTTGTTTCAATTTAATAGTCGTTTCTCCCACTGGAGTTGGAGTAGCTGAAGCTCCAGTACTTGTCATAAATTCAGCAATAACCTGGTCATCAAGATGTAAGTAAAGTCTTTGATCAGATAGATCAACAAGAAGCATTTTCTCTCCATCAAGATTAAGGTCTAAAGCAGATCCACTATTTATCTTATAAGCCAATTTTTTTCTTAGATTTAGAGGAGTGTCATCATTAACATCTCCAACAATTACCTCAAATTCAACCTTAGCCTCTGGATCTTCAATCCACTGAAGGTCTTTCAATACAGGAGTAAAGTATTCTTTTCTAATATCTTCTTTATCAGGAGCCTGTGCATAGAATGTGAATGAAGCGATTTCTCCTGAATTCACACGTAGTTGGTCCATCCCAATTCTATTTGCCCCTTCCCAGTTAGTATCAGCTATTCCTGGTAAAGAGTCAGCATAGAACACACTATCTCTATCACGATCCTTATCAGTACCTAGAGACATTTTTGGTCCTAGGCAGATACTGTCATTTGAGAACCAAGGCATGTTTCCATTATTTTTAAGGAAAACCTTTACTCTAAACACTTCTCCTTTCTCAACTTGTAGTTTACGTCTTACACTTACAACCTCTGCTTTATATTCTGTTTCATCAGGAAACTCGAACCCACACGCCTCCTGAGAGCGTTTTGGAGTTCTATCTTCTTCTTCTATTACAACTTCTTCCTCAACGTCCTCTTCTACAACTTGTTTAACATTGTCAGAAATACCATCGTCTTCTTGCACGTCTTCAAAATCTTCTGCAATTGCAGAAATAGTGGCCAGTGAAAAAATCACAGCCAGTACAGTGAAAAATGAGAAAAGTCTCTTGAATAACATAGTTTTAGTTTTATTTTTAGCCTACATATATTATACAACAAAAAAGGGGCAAATGCAACGCCCTGAGACCTAAACCTACTTGGAAAGTTTTTGAAGTTCTTTTTTGAAACTATCTATATCCTTAAATTGACGATAAACAGATGCGAACCGAATATAAGCGACCTCATCAAGACCTTTAAGAGCATTCATTAAGTCCTCTCCAACTGTTTTACTTGAAACCTCCTTTCCAGAATTGGCCCATTTTTCTTCAAGATCATTCAAGATTTTAGATATCTGCTCTTCAGTAATCTTTCTCTTCTCACAGGCTGTCCAAAGACCTCTTTCAAGCTTTTCTCTATCATAATTTTCACGACTACCATCCTTCTTTACTATAAGGAACTTGCTGCTATCTGCTCGCTCAAAAGTAGTGAAGCGGTGCTTACAGTCTTCACACTCACGTCTTCTACGAACAGCGCGATTCCCATCGGTTTCACGAGAATCCAACACCCTAGTGCCATTACTTTTACACTTTGGACAAATCATATTAACACTTTAGCAAAACTTACTTTTTCTTGCCAAGCAGTCTCTGAAATTCCTTTTGCAAAAAGCTATCAGTCATGCCAGCAATATAATCTTTAACTGTATGGATATAATCATCATTATCTCGTTCATCAAATCCCTTTGGGAGCTCGTCAGGGTTTTTCATGTAGTGATTGAACAGCTGTATGATCATGTTTTTGCCGCTCTCAATGAATTCAATGACCTCAGGATTCATATATAGCTTTTCATATAAAAACCCCCTTAATTCAGTAATCATTTGCATCATTTCTTCACTAAAATCACCTAGCTTGCCTTTAAACAAATTTATATCTTTTGCAGTCATAATGTTGTGTTGAGCGACATTGGCTTCAGTTTGCTGACAAAAATCACCTATCATCATAGATATTAATCGACTCACTACTCGTGCAGAAAGAACGCGATCACTCATTTTAAGACGATACTTTTCTTTTGCCATCTTCTCGGCTTCTTCCCACAGCTCAATACTCCTTAAATCCTCTAGACTAAATATTCCTGCCCTAAGGCCATCATCGATATCATGGTTTGTATAAGCTATTTCATCTGCAATATTAACGACTTGTGCCTCCAGATGAGGAAAGGTTTCAAACTCTTTTCCACTTTGATCCCAGGAAGTCTGATGCTTCATAAGGCCATCAAGGACCTCGAAACTAAGGTTAAGGCCGTCGAAATTTGGATATACTTTCTCCAATTTTTCAACAATACGCCTACTCTGTTCATTATGTTCGAAATGTAGACCATGCTCTTTTAATACCTCGTCTAAAGCATCCTCTCCTCCATGGCCAAAAGGAGGATGTCCTAAGTCATGCGCTAAAGCTATGGCCTCACAGAGATCTTCATTCAAGCCCAATCGACGCGCAATATCTCTACTAATCTGTGCCACTTCGAGTGTATGAGTAAGTCTTGTTCTAAAATGGTCACCACTTCCAGCAATAAAAACCTGAGTCTTTGCATCAAGTCTTCTGAAAGCCCTAGAATGGATGATTCGGTCCTTGTCTCTCTGGAAATCTAGTCGCTCATCGTCGCTTTTCTCCTCATATTTACGTCCTTGGCTGTCTTTACTATAAACCGCATATTTCGCCAAAGCAGCTTCCTCAATCCCCTCTAAATTTGCCTTTGTGCGTGCCATAACCATTGAATATAAAACAAAAATATGATATACTAAGAAGAAGTTAAAGTAAAAATTATGACAACACAGGACCCAAATCAAAAATCAGGTGAAAATAAGAAATCGCCATACCTTACAGACAGTGCTCGTGAGGTAAAAGACGAGATGGATGTAGCATATGTGGAATTTCGTGAACCAAGAGAAGAGCTGGATGACGAAAGTATTGTTAAAAAAGGAAATAAGATTGTGCGAAAAGAAGCTGATCTAAATGAAAAAGTGGATTTCCGTATTGCACTTGCTGACTCAAGAAGTACTCTTGTTGCAGACGACAATCTAACTTCTCGTCAAAAAACAATTCGTGAAAGATTCATCGGAAAACTAGAACCAGCAGTTATTGAAACAGAGATGGGACTTGATACAAACAGAGGAAGCGCCGCAGCTTAAATAACGGCAAAGGTGCCACTTATTAGAATTTTATGATAACCTTATCTTAACCGATAAGGTTTTTTTATGCGCATTTCAAAACACATTAAGGACTTCCTTGAGTACCTTGAAATAACCAAGAATCGCTCTGAAAAAACAATCCAAAACTATAGTCATTATCTCAATAGATTTAAAGAATTCTTAGGGGAGGAGATGGATCCTAAAAATATTTCACTTCAGAAAGTGAATAATTACAGGATCTTCTTAAATAGATTTATTGGAGATGGAGGGAAGACCATAGGAATAAAAACTCAGAATTTTCATTTGATAGCACTCAGAGCCTTTTTGAAGTATCTGACAAAAAATGACATAAAAACACTAGCTCCAGAAAAGATAGAGCTCGCCAAAATCCCAGAAAGAACAATTGAAGTTATATCAAGAGAGGAGTTAGATAGGATTTTTGCAGCTGTAGATAAGGCCAAAGGGCAGGGAAGAAGAGATCTAGCAATTTTAAAAACTCTATATTCGACAGGGCTGCGCGTCAGCGAACTAACTTCACTTAATCGCGACCAGGTAGACCTAAAACGTCGTGAATTTATGGTCCGTGGTAAAGGTAAGAAACCACGAATAATCTTTCTTTCAAAGGAGGCTGCTGAGGAAATTGATACATATATAAAGCTTCGCGACGACAACTACGATCCACTTTTTATAAATACTGGCAAAGGAATAAAGGAGGACATAACGGATGGAGAAAAACGTCGCCTATCAAGAGTAAGCATCGAGAACATTGTTAGAAAATATGCCAGCAAAGCAGGTATTATAAAAAAGGTAACACCTCACACACTTCGGCACAGTTACGCCACAGAACTGCTAATAAATGGGGCAGACATAAGGTCTGTTCAAGAAATGCTCGGCCACAGCTCAATAACAACAACGCAAATATATACCCACCTCACAGACAAAAAGCTTAGAGAAGTTCATGATAAGTATCACAAGTGACTATCTAATATAGTTGCTGCTATTCCTCATTACTCTTCCAATTTTTTTGGCAACAACTTCTGCAGTCTCTTCAGGGATATGGCCACTTTCAATAGCTGATTTTATGCTATTACAAAAATATGCAGCTTCTCTGGCAAGAGTTCTGACAGGCATAGCCGTACTCCCACCTGTACCTTTTTCAAAAGCTATATCATCAGGGCCATCAACGTTATTTGCCTGAATGTTTGAAGCGCCAACAATAGCCTCAAGACGACGTACAGATGCAGGGTCTTTTTCGCGTAAAATATCTATCACTCCATTTATTTCAGGATCCTCTATGAACTCACCTAACTGAGCAATCAGTCTATCTCGTGCTTTTGGCTCTAATGCAACAGGGAATTTTGATGTCACCTGATTGAACTCTCTAAGAATTCCTTCAAGACGACTTAATCGATCTGATGCAGATTCAGGTTGCTTGTTCATATAAAGGGGTGTTATTTACAAAGAGGAGTATATTAAAACATTGCACACGAAATGTCAAGAGGAGGGCAACTACTTCGCCACGAAACTCGTAGCGCCTAACCAAGCCAGATCAAAGATAGCTCGGTTTGTTTCAGCATTAGCAGGACTTTCATAAATACCTCCCATAAGCTCATCCTTATCAAAGGAAACAGTTACTACCTTGTCATCATAGATATATTGAGCGTTTTTAAAGGCAAATTGCTGTGGATTTACTGCAAATATCTCTAAGATATCGGCCTCAATACGATCCCCAAGCCTTTCCTTTATAAATGTCCTATGAAACTCATCATTTGGGCAAAGAAGTCTGTGTTTTAGCCCTTTCTCTAGCACTTCCTTTTGGTATTTAGTTAAATAATCGGCAAAAAGGTCCTGTGCCATCTCAAAATTAGTATAACCAATAACCTCGGTTTTACTCTCTAGCATGTCTTTAAAGACCTCCCATATGTCATCTTTTCCCTCAAAGAACTGAATTTTAGGCTTAAAGGTATGTGCACTTTGCAGATCAATCAACTCAGGAACAACGGATTTAGCAGTTTCAAAGCGTTCTTCAATGCGATTCAGCAGAAACTGTGGATTAACAGGGTAAAAGAATAGGATTCCCCTTTTCTTAGCCTTTCTTGCAAAGCCCTTCTTCTCAAGATTTTCCAGAGTATTGTATGTGGTTACACGATGAGAATGTGCCTTTCGAGCAATCGTACTAGCAAATCCACCACCAGTCTCAAGTAGAGCCATATAGCAGTCAGATTCTTCTGAAGTAAAACCTAGTTTTTCCAAATCATCCTTAATCATTGTAGCATGGTGTAGATGGTCGTCTACAGATATTGTATACAACTATGTCGCATTGTAAAGGTAAAAAAGCAGGGGCATTGCGAAAAGCTGTTAACAGATTGCTAATTCAATGTATTATTTAAAACTGACTAATCACACACTATGATTTGTAAACAATGCCAATCAGAATTTGAACACTTATCAGGGGAGGAAGATGCATATAAGAAGTTCCAATGCCCGCCACCATCTGAGTGCTCTGACTGTAGAAAACGCAGAAGGATGTCATTCAGGAATGAAAGGCGGCTTTATCACAATAAAAGTCACAAATCAGGGCGATTAATCATAACTTTATATCCCCCAGACACCCCTTTTAAGATAATTGACCAGGATGAATGGTGGGATGATAGTTTTGACGCAACCGAGTATGGAAGGGACTATGATTTTTCACGCCCATTCTTTGAGCAGTTCAGGGATCTACAAAGAGATGTTCCAAGATGGTCACGAATATTCATGAATTGTGAAAACAGCGATTTTACAAACAACTGTGCCAATACTAGGAATAGCTATTTAGCCTTTTCGTGTCACGACAGTGAGGATTTATATTATTGCGTAAGATCAAATAGATCTAACAACTGTATAGATTGCCATACCATATCGGCATGCGAATATTGCTCAAGCTGTATAGATTGCGATAAATGCCACAACGTACACTTCTCTCAGTCAGCAGAAAATTCTCACGATAGTTATTACCTATTTGACTGTAATGCATGCAGCGACTGCATTATGTGTGTTGGACTAAGGCAAGCCAAGTACAGGATCCTAAATAAACAATATACAAAAGAAGAATACGAGAAATATAAAAAAGACTTTCTTAAAAGGCTTTGGACAGACGGAAAAAACATAGAAGCCATGTTTGAGGATCTCAAGAAACAGATCAAGCATCGTAATGTGCAGATCATTAATAGCGATAATTGTAGCGGAAATTTTATTGTTAATTCAAAAAACGTCACTAATGGATTCAACATTTCCGATAGTCAGGATTGTATAAACGTTTTTCACTCTGATAGACTTAAAAACTGTTATGACAACCACTACAACGATAAATCCGAGCTCTGCCTAGAATGCGACACATGTTATGAGGCTTACAATTCTAAGTTCTCAACCTATTTTGTTAGTGGAAAAAATGTCCAATACTGTGATCAGTGCTTTTTTATTGAGAACTGCTTTGGGTCTATTGGTCTGAAGAAAAAGAAAAACATGATTTTAAATCAGGAATACTCGGAGACGGATTACAAGATTATGCTAAACAAGATAAGGTCTCACATGCAGGAGACAGGAGAGTACGGGAAGCCTTTCCCTGCAACATTATCTGCATTTGCCTATAACGAGACGGTCGCACACGAGAGCTACCCCATGACAAAAGAAGAGGCGCAGGCTCAGGGGTATTTCTGGCATGAAGATGCAGAAGAGGCTCAGCATTTTGGTAACAAATATGAAATCCCAAATACGGCTGAAGAAACAGATGAATCTATCTGTGAAAAAATACTTACTTGTGAAGTATCAGAAAAGAATTACAAACTAATACCTCAGGAATATAAGTTTTATCGGAAATTCAAACTCCCTTTGCCAAGAAAATGTCCTGATCAAAGATACAAAGCACTATTGGGACTAAGAACAAAAGAGCAGCTGCGCTCAACCAAATGTGATGATTGTGGATCCTCAATAAAAACCGCATACAAAAAGGATGAGCCTTTCAAAATCATATGTGAAAAGTGTTACCTAAAAACAGTTTATTAAAACGCTTCTTCGCTGCTATAATTGGGCCGTCTAATTTTTACCTATGATTACAATCGACGGCGTTACAAAGAAGTACGGACAGAAGAAAGTTTTAGATGATGTGACTTTTACTGTTGAAGGAGGCGAATTCCTTTCAATAGTAGGACCTTCAGGAGCAGGGAAGACAACACTTTTGCATGCCTTAATTGGAGCTGAAGATATTGATGCAGGAGGAATTAATGTAGATCACTACGAAGTTGAGAAACTTTCTCACAGCAAAGTGCAGGAATACAGAAGAAGAATTGGAATTGTTTTTCAAGATTTTAAACTTCTTCCACAAAAGACCGTTTTCGAAAACGTAGCATTTGCACTTGAGGTAGCAGGTCATTCAAAGGGATTCATTCAGAAAAGAACAACAGAAGTATTAAAGCTAACAGGGCTTGAGGAACTTAGAAGACATTTCCCAAGACAACTATCAGGAGGAGAAAAACAGAGAACCGCAATCGCAAGAGCCCTAGTGCACGCACCAGAGCTTTTATTTGCAGATGAACCAACAGGGAATCTAGATCCAGACAACGCAATCGCTCTAGGAAAACTTTTACTCAAAATTAATAAACACGGAACTACTGTAATAGTAGCAACTCACAATAAAGATATAGTTAATACAGTTAAACAGCGTGTCATCACTCTCGATAAGGGCAGAATCAAGAGTGATAAGAAGAATTCAACGTATAAATAACCTTTTTAATAATGGCGACTTATGAAGATGCCGGTGTAAACATTGATCTCGGCGATAAGTGTTCAGCAATTGCATATCAAGCAGCAAAAAATACATTCACAGGAAGAAAAGGCATGATCGGAGAGCCTTTAGTTGATAATGGAGGATTTTCAGGAGCTCTAGATATGGGAGATTACTATCTTGTGCAAAACGATGACGGTATTGGAACAAAGATGATCATTTCAGAGAAAATAGAAAAATAC
>JABJOK010000112.1 GCA_018664365.1 Candidatus Peregrinibacteria bacterium
TAAAAACAAAAAACAAAAAAGCAATCTAGTAAACCACGCACTAGCAATACTCAGCTTCTTCACTTCAATACTATACCAAACAATTAAATCAACTGCTTCTGCTTCATTAATTCAAAAAGAATATCCGCAAACTCTGCACGAGTCATCGCTTCATTTGGGTAGAACATCAGGCTAGTTGAAGTGACTCCATCTCTTTTACCAGCACACACATATGGCGCCAACCAATCTGTTTCTTCAACATCGTCATAAGAACGAGTATTTACAACATCACAAATAGCGTAATCCATAGCTTCCATAGCAATTTTTAGCGCTGCCCCTCGAGTTACAGAATCTCCAGGTTTGTATGAACCATCCGCATGTCCAGAAACCCATCCCGCATCCTTAGCGTAACAAACAAACGGCGCATACCACTCATCCGTTACATCGGTAAAACAACCGTTTAAATCACGCCCACCAAAATCAGCATCGACTGCAGTAGCCAAAACTTTTAACAAACCAGCCCTAGTCATTGGTTCATCTGGCCTAAAACTTCCATCTGGATAGCCTTCTAAAACACCTGCATTCAAGAGCTCTGTAACTGCAGTAATATGTGGATGATCATCCGCTACATCATTGAAGTAACTATAGTAATCAGTCTCAACAACCGTTTCAGTAGGAACCTCCGTAACAGAAGCGTAATAGTGATCAATGTAAGCTGTATTCGATGTAAAAAACGAAGCCAAGGAATAAATCGAAAATCCAGCAAAAAGAACCAAAACAGCAATAAAATGACTATGTTCTTTCACCTTCTTAGAAGTTTTCTTTTTAGCCATAGGGAATGTAGTTAGTTAAAAAATTACACAACAAATATACACCAAGGCACTACTCGTCGCAATTTATAAAAACTAAATTAAAGGCTCCTCAAAGACCGGATCCTCCTCTGGGCCAGATTCTTCAAACTCACCTGCCTCGTCCCATTTAGAAAGCATCTCCTCAACATTTTTACGAGACTCACAACGCTCTTTTCTAGAATTTTCAATAATTTCAGGAACAAAATTTTCTTCAGGCTTCTTAACAAAAAGGGTTCTTGCGGAAAAAGCTTCACGAATCTCTCCATCAACAGACATCTTGCAGTAAAACTCTCTAACACCAAGATTAATAATATCTCTCTCTTTAAAGATTGGCGTGTATTCTTCCGCTAAAGCAGCCGCATCATCAGCTCCTACACGGAAACTAATAAGAGAGCCGACATTACCAAATACCGTCTTCTTAACAAATCCAGAGAGCTGCCCCATATACTGATGAGCAATAGTTAGGTTCAAAGCATACTTACGAGCCTCTGACAAAATCTCTGCAAAAGTATCAGTAGCAAAGTTTTGAAATTCATCTACGTAAAAGTAAAAATCCTCACGTTCATCCTCAGACATATCAGCACGACTCATCGCAGCCTGATAAACTTTCGTCACGATCATCGCCCCTAGTAAACCGGAATTTTCCTCACCAAGAAGACCTTTAGACACCTTCATAAGAAGAATCTTTTTGTTATCCATAATCTCACGAATGTCAAATTTGCTTCTAGGCTGTCCAATAATATTTCGAATCATATTGGTAGAAACAAACTGCCCCACCTTGTTTAAAAGTGGCGTAATAGCCTCAGCATCAAATTTCTCACTCCATCCTGCAAACTCACTAACCCAGAAGTTCTTAACAACATTATCCTGAATTCTAGACACTATATTCTGCCGGTAATTCTTATCAGTAAGCATTTTTAATATTGAAAGAACGGTCGTATTTGGACTGTCCAAAAGCGCTAAAACTGTATACCTAAGAACGTGCTCAAGACGATCCGTCCAGTTGTCTCCAAAAAGTTTTTTGAAAATCTGAATAAAGCCAATCGTAACCTGCATCTTTTGCTCCTCCGCTACATTTTCCATTGGATTAAAGGAAATTGGAAATTCCATATCTGCTGGATCAAAGTAAACAACATCCTTTATTCGCTCCTTAGGAACAAACTCCATAACATTATCTACAAGATCTCCATGTGGATCCAAAACAGCAACTCCCTTTCCTGCCTCCATGTCTTCCTTAATAAGCAGTTCAAGCAGTTTTGATTTTCCAGAACCAGACTTCCCCACCACATATAAGTGCCTCCGACGATCTGCTCTTTTAATACCAAAGTCATCAAAGTTATTGTGATAGTTAGTAGTTCCAAAAAAGCTAATATTGGGCTCTCCTCTCTTAGGAACATCCTGTGGAGCCTCTGATTTTTTCGCAAGTACATGCACAATATGAGGAACAGAGTCCGCATCTGGCAGATGATAAATCGTAGACAACTCTTTCGGACTAATCATCATCTTATTCATCATTTTTCTCTTCTTATACTCATCCAAAAATGCATTATCCCCTACCTTAACTAGCTTAAAATCTTGAATATCAGTCTTGTTAAATTGGTAGAAACTATTTACAACAGCGTGCAGCTTCCTCTGTGATTCCGCCTTATTCTTAGCGATATAGGCTAATCTAATAGATGCTAAAAATGGTTCAGACTTAGTTTTTTCCTCAGCCAACCTTTTTCTCTCTTTAATAACATCCCCTTCTCCCTTAACACGTACTCGATCACGAATATTAAAAATCTTCTTAAAGTTATTCCACTTTAATAATATTCGCCTCTTTAAATGATAGGCAGCACTTTCATCTTGTGGATTAATAACCATTTGAACCCAAACCTGTTCACCTGAATTAATCTTTGAAATAACTGAAAAAAGACGCATCTGACTATCTTCATCAAATTCGTCATAAGTTTTAAAGGGATAAACATCACCCCACTTAAGCTTCAGTCGACAACCAGAAATAGACATGCTCTCAGGCTTAAAACCATCAACATAGTCTGATGTTTCCTTAATTTCACAATCAGGATAAGCCGAATAAAGCAACCCCTCCATAGTCTCAAACATATTGTCGGGAACCGCAAAAAAGAAATAGCTATACTGCTCATAGCCAAGAATCTCCATCGAAATCGGCACATTCTTTACCGTATTTTGCAAATTAACTAGAAGTTCTTGGAACTTCTTTTCTTGCTTAGGCTTATTTTCTCCTTGAGGGACTACAACCTGAAAATATTTCATTTTTCGAGAATATTGTATTTTAGGAATTTTTATTCCTAGTACACTATTTTACCATATTTCAAGCGCTTTTTTAAGGCCTTTTCTAGAAATGTCGCCTCTCCTGAGCATTGAAAATTCCTCTTAAATAAGGTATAATAATAAGAACATTATACATATGAAAAAACAAAAATTATACATTTGGAAATCTGCACACGGTTTTATATACAAAAAACCACCGGGACTGGGAGAAACTCCGCCCGCTGAAGGAGAAAAGCCAGATGAAAAGCCAAAAACTCCTGTTGCTCCTGAAAAAGCAGCAGATCAACCAGCAAAACGTGAAGAACTAGGTGCTGACATGGCAGTAGAGGCAGTTAAAATAACGCCAGAAGCTGTTGAATTAAACAAACTGTTTCACGAAAAGGCAAAAACCTATGCTGAAAAAATTGACAAACTTCCAGAAAAAGAAGCAAGAAAGCTTATAGAACAAGCTGCCTCAAAGTCTATGATAGAACTTCAGGGATGGGAATGGCTTGGACTCGATGAAAAATCTGCAGATCAAAGGCACTTAAAACTTGGGCAGGCATTTTTGAAAAAGACAGTCGATCAACATGGCCAAGAAATATTTATCGTAAAAGCCGAATTAGACCATTCAGAAAATACACGAATGGGAATTGGAGCAGGACATCTGCTCCCTCCAAGTGTAAAAGCTGTTGAAATAACTGATAATCAAGGTATTGCAAGAAAAGGAGTTCGCAAATTAATAAATGGGCAAAAAGCTGGATACTACGATGAAAATGGCAATTATTTAGCAATCTTCGGCGGATACAAGATAAGACCATTAGATTTTATTGATGAAACAGGTCCAGAATACAAAACACAAGTCGAAGCAGAGGTTGAACATTATAAAAACCTAAAAGCCATCGAAGAAACTTATGGAAGCTCCTTTGGACATATTCCAGGAGAAGAGAGCTCTTCGACAGCAGGACTTGGAAGCGAATACGTTAGCTCTCTAAAGAATCTTGAGGAGGCAACTGAAGAAAATCTTAAAGAACAAAAGGCAAGTGATGTAGAAATAACCAGGATTCTTAAATCAAAAGAAGATTGGTTCAGAATGAAGGCCATATGTGGAAACAAAGGGCTTTCAATTAGAGTTCATTCAGCAAGTGAAGCATACGGAGCAACTCACATCCTCGGGCTTGAAGGCAAAGGAGCAGAAATTCTTGGCTGGAAACCTGAACAATCAAAAATTCAAGAGGATCTAACTACAAAACTTACCGACAAAACATATATTGAAGAAAGCTTGAAAGACCTCAAAGAAGGTGAAGAGAAAAAGCTTCCAGAAGGCATCACTATTGTGAAAAGCAAGGAGGAAAAAGATGGATACTACTTTAAAGATAAACACAATTTAAGAGTACCTCTCGAACTCTGGACTGCCAGACAAGCAATCCAAACCCTTCAATTAAGCGAAACAGCACTCTTCATAAAGGCAATGCAATCAGGAAAAAAATACCTAGGACACAACTTCATAGGAAACTACAGCCTAGATCTTGCACACCTAAAATATTTTCACTACCTAGTTGAAGAAGAGGAAGGACAAAAAACTCTTAAAGAAGCCTTGGAAAAAGTCAAAAAAACAAACGGAAGTATAAATCCAATGGATTTAATTAAATACATCGAAACAAGTTCGATGCCAGACGAAGGACTTAGTATCGAAGAAGTTATTGCCTACTGCAAAAAAAACCCAAACCTTTCCTGGATGGTAGATCCCAATTGGCAATGCAAATGTTGCGCAAAAGGACATGCAAATTTTAAATACTTTTTAGGCAAAAAAGTTAAACCTCCGATTCAAAATATAAGCTATCAGTGGAACAAGCATAAAGGCACTGCCTTTGTAGGAGTAATGCAATGCGCACGAACAGTAAGTGATATTCTTGGGCTTAATGGGAGGTACAAATCATGCACACACAACCTTACTCCAGCACTAATCCAGGCAAACCTAAGGAAAACAGGCAAAACGGGGATAGTCTTCGGAATGGAAAACTTTAGAGAAGGAGACGTTATTATGTGGAGAGGAAGCCAAAGAGGCCCAACAAGAAAAAAACCTGGTGGAGGACATGAAAACTACGGGCACAACCGTTTTAGTCATACTGGAATCGTTCGACATGTAATGGAAATTGGAGGAGAAAAATATATTGCAATGCAGCATAATTCAGACAGGCTATACATAGAACTCGTCCCAGTAAGTAGACGCCCACACAACCTTTCACGGGTTAAAAGAGCACTAAAAACTAGAAGCTACGAAGATCTTGCTCAAACATCAAGCGATCCAGACAAGCTAAGAAGACAGTTTGCAGATATCTTTGGATTCAGATCGAGAGGTTTAAAAAGAGCAGGAAAACGTAGCAAAGCTCTAGTTAGAGTAAGATTTCACAAAGACGACTCAAAGATGCTAAACGGAACATTTGCTTTTGCAATAAGAACAGCCCACCTTCAAAGCACTCCAGGAAATCCAAGCCCAATAGAGTAGTTAGTAGATTTCCGATCTATAGCATTCTTCGCAATAAACTTTTTCTGTACGTCCAGATTCATAAACAGAACTAATATTTGTCCTACACTTACTACACTTTCTTTCATGTAATTTTCGCGCAGTCCTAAGCTCAATTCGATCACGATGACGCTGATCCGGAGACCTATGAGGAACAGGTATACCAAGTTTTTTATAAAACTTTAATTCCTGAGGAATAACTTTATATTTTTTTCCACTTTTCTCACAAACAAGAACCTCCTTACATAATGACTCCCCCACCTTTTCAATATCATCGTGGATTTCAACACCTTCTGCAACTCCGCCCTCATTCATATTCACCCATTTAAACCCTTGTTTCTCAGCAGATTTCTGATCTAATGGGAAATATTCATCAGCAACGGTCTCATTATATGCAAATGGATTTACTGATTGAGGGAAAAACTCTCCCCACTCTTTATGCTTTTTCATATTCGCAATAATCTTTGGCACAAGTTCTGCATACTGCGCACCCGTATACTGTTTATTCAAAATACAATACTGCTTATGGTTTAAACCTATACATCCAAACAGATTTGAAGAGTTATTAGTAAGATCACAATAGAAAACCTCACTGTTATAATGACTCGCCATATTAAAGGCACTCTTATTCATATTCAAAGTACTAATAAGCTCATAAGATAACTCCGGTTTATATAAAGAATAGTTCAAATCCTGACAATCCTTCGCATCCAAAACGTCATAAAGATATCTACAATCCTCAGACCCAGATGCATTAAAGCTATAAAAGGTATTCTTGCAGTTTTTCAGGTTATTGCCTGAACAATTCTCACAGTTGATCAAAAAGTTTGAACGATAAATGGCATGCTCTTTTTTGTACTTCAACCACCCTTCATAAAGCTTTTGTCTTTGCTCATACGAGCCCAATCCCAACTCCTTCAAGTACTTCTCATATTTAGCCTTCGTATACTGTTTATTGAACACACAATATTCTTTATTCCTGAGTCCATGACTGAAAATACAATTCTTACATCCCACTAAATCAAATGAGTACAAACAATCACTACAGTTATCCGCATAAATACAATGTTGAAGCCCATAAGAGTCATAACAATTTATAGACTCATAACAGAGCTCGGAATTATAAACAAAGGTGCAATCAACCGTATTCTTAGAATATTTTACAAAAAGATTGTAGTAACAGTCCTCATTCCCCTCTCCTGCTATATCTAAATAACAATTTTTATCATCTCCACAGTAGTTGCAGTATTCACTATTTTCGCAATTAACTATATCTATCCCCAAACGAGGCACCTTCCTCTGCAATTTTTGATACTGCTCAAAAAACGGTTTATCTAAATTGACTCGCATACCAAGATCCATCGCATCCCACTTTTCTCCATACCACTCTTCCGGACAATAAACCGTGTAGGGAGTCTTTTCAGGATAAAGAGAAATAAAACTCTTCCCACTCATGTCGCACTTCCGATGATAAAAAACTCTATCATTTCTAAAACTCTGTCGTCTTTGATTTCTACAGTCAGGACAAAGAGTAGGTAAAGGCATTTCTACCTCAACTAGGCCAAATTTAGGTGAAATACGTTCAAAAAACTCCTCCTCTTCAGGACGAATCAAAAACATTTCCTTACACTGCTTACACCTCTTATCCATATATGGATTCTAAATAGCATTTCCCACAATATACATTAACTCCTTGATCCAAAGAATAGGTGCTTAATAATTTGTCACCACATTTATAACAATCTACCTCGTTTAAATTCATTTTATTTCGCAATGCAATACGATCAAGATGCCTTCTCTTTGGAGATTTTACAGGCAATGGAACTCTAAACCTTTTGTACATTTTCTCTTCTTGCGGAATAATTTTAAAAGGTGCATCGAGCAATTCGTCATTACCTTTTGGAAAAAACTCCGCAGCAACGGTCTCATTATAATCAAAAGGGCTTAGTTCAGAGGGAAAAAACTCACCCCATTCACCACGTTCCTTCATTAATTCAATTATCTTTTTTACCATGTCCTCATACTCTCCTTTTGAATATTGTTTATTCAAAATACAATACTGAGCATTTGACATACCTACACACCCAAAACAGTCAGCAACATTCTGAGTACATTGACCACAATAAACTAAGTCATGAACATTACCCCAACAAAAATAAGAAAATACAACCCTGCTAACACCTCCATAAAAAGCAGAAACATTGTAATTAAGCTCCCCATATTCACCCACCGTCAAATCCATGGAATCATTTACTCCTTGCAGCTGAAAACTATGCGAAACATCCCTGCACTCATCAACACCATAAACATCATGGCAATCTTTGGAATTAAAAATATAGTTCCCACTCACGTTTTCATTATTTGTACCAACGTAATATTTATGAGGAACTTGAACCTTCAACTTTTCAAACTCTGCAATAACCTTTTCAAACTGAACTGGATCCATTAAATCAATCTCACCGACTATTCTTTCATACTCCTCTTTTGAATACTGCTCATTGTAAATACAATACTGCTTATGATTTAAGGCTGCACAACAAAAACAATCTTTTGAATTGTTCACCTCAAAACAGAATTTTAAATCAGAACTATTTGAGCAATTTTGACACCTGTAACAACCATACAACTTACTGCTATCCACACATTCTAGACAAAGCTCAGAATCTCTAAGTAAAAAACTATCCACGCACTTTATGCACTTATAGGGATTACCGTAATAACAATCCTCACACTCAATCGAACCATAAATCAAATAACAATTTTTCGAATCTCCTACCACATTACAATAGTCACAATTCTCATTATTGTGAAAAACTAAAGACATATGCGGAACTTCATTTCTTAATTCAAGGAACTGCTCGAAAAAGGATTTTGAAAAATCAAAATCACGTCCATAATTCCTTGCATCCCAATCATCCTTGTACCACTCTTCATGAAAAACAACTGGAAAAGGCGCATCTTCCTTATACATAGAGATAATATCCTTTCCCGTTTTATCACATTTTCTTCGATACATGGTGCTCTGATTCCTAAAACAGAGCCTATCCTTAAAACGACATTCTGGACACAACGTCGGAGATGGAATTTCTATTCTTACCCCATCAACAACTGGCGAAACCTTCTGATAAAACTTCAGATCATCATCTGTAACTTCAAATCCTGAACTACATCTACTACACTCCTTATCCATAAACCTTCTTTAAATAACATTTATCACAATGCACTTTTTCCGTACGATCTTTCGAATAACTAGTTTTAACAAGCGCTTCACAATCAACACACTTGCGATCCCACAACTTACGTGGATTCCTATGTTGCAACCTGTTTAAGTGCCTTACGTCAGGACAAAATTTCGGAATTGGAATCCCCCACTTTTTATAAAACCTTAGCTCCGTGTCTTGAATTTTAAAATTACGACCTGTTTTTTCACATGCCAAGATCTCATCACAAATAGATGCGTCCACATCTTCAATATTCTCAGAAACCTCACAAGTTTGCCTTTTAAACTCACTCACATCTTTTCCCCTCCATTTCCATCCAGCTTGAACAACCCTATCCTCACTCATCGGATAATATTCCATCGCCATAGTCTCATTATATCCAAAAGGAGACATCTTAATTGGAAAAAACTCCCCCCACTCACCTGTTTTCTGCATATGCTTAATAATTTCCGGAACAAGTTTTTCATACTCCTCCTTCGAGTATTGTTTATTCAAAATACAATACTCTTGCTTCTTAAGCCCCACACACCCAAAACAATTTTTGCAATTATTCACACACATCATCGAGTAATGAACATCAAAGCTTTCCCAAACATTCTCTCCAAAAAGACAATGATTCGCATTATACCCGACCGTTCCGCCTTCATAACAATCCACAACACCAACACCAAAGGCAGCTAAATCCATATTTCCATAACTCACTCCATCGCCTTTCTTTAAGTCATAACAATATTTAGAGTTTTCAAGATATTCACAGTCATAACACTCCTCACAGTTCTTACAATTAACCAGATAGTTCCCGGTACAATTCTCTGTATTCTGATCGTTGATGTTTTTTACAACCAGCTCGGACTTCATTTTCAAAAACTGCTCCTTTAATTCATCTAATGAATATTTTTTCCGATATTTCTTCACTCGTTTTACCCATTCATTTGGACTCAGCCTCTTATTCTCAAAAAAATACTCAACGTTCTGTAAATTCGCACTCAAAAAACAGTGCTTACATCCAGTTAAGTTATAACAAAATTGAGAATCACTGGTGGTTTCAGAGTCCCAAACATAAATACAGAACTTACAATTGTAGGAATTCATACATTCATAGCATGCCTCTGAGTCATAAACTTTAAAACAGTCCAAACAATCAAAACATCGATTCACTCCCTTGCTGTACATGCAGCGCTCAGCATAATCAGTATTGTAAACTAAATAACAGTTCTTTAGATATCCTGCATGGTTCGCATAATCTGAGTTTTCACAGGTCGTAGACGCAACCGCCAACGAAAAATGCGGTACCTCATCGTTCAACTCTTTCATTTGCTCGAAAAATCCCCGTTCAAAATCAAAGTCTCTTCCAAAATCACGAGCATCCCAACTATCACCCCACCAAACATCATTATCATAAACCGGAAAAGCGTGGTCCTCATGATACATAGCAATAATCGACTTTCCACTAGATGAACACTTACGCTTATAAAGACTTCTCTCATTTCTCCATGAAATTCTACGATGCTGACGACAATCCTTGCAAAGAGTCGGATACGGAATCAAAAACTTTCGACCATCATACACTGGAGAAACTCTTTCCAAATAAGCATGATCCTGATCAGTCACCTCAAATTCAACACCACATTGCTCACATCCCTTAATCATTTTGACAAATCTCAATTATAAATTCTGGATCGCCGACGTCGTCATTACTGCAAAACTTAGTAAATCTCCTCCAAATAACATTTTCCACAATACACCTTCTCTCTTCTCTCTCCATGATAAATTGAAGAAATCTCATCTCCACATTTATCACAGGTTCTTTGCCATAACTTCCGTCCACTTCTACGAACTAATCTGTTCTCATGTCGACACTGATGACACAACTCAGGCACAGCAATCTTTTGACGTCTATAAAACTTCAGCTCCTCAGGATTAACCTTATAGTTTCGATTGCACTTTTTACATCCCAAAACCTTATCAAGAATGTCGTCAGTAACATCTTCAATATTTCTAGGGATTTCAACGGCTGATTTACCATATTCTCTCAGATCCGGATCATTCCATCTAAATCCAGCAGTCAATGCCTCCTCCCTACCCATAGGAAAATACTCATTCGCCACTGTTTCGTTATAAGCAAATGGTGAATACCTCATTGGGAAAAATTCTCCCCACTCTTCCGTGTTTTTCATATGATCAACAATACGCAAAACCATATCCCCATAATCTTCGCGAGAATATTGCTTATTAAGAATCGAATAGCTACCTTTTTTCATACCAATACAGCCAAACATATCATATCCAGAGTCCATATAGGCACATAAGGTCAAATTGCTTGCACTATTTAAAATGGAATTACAGTAACGAAGCGTATGGCCAAAACAAACGGCAGAATCTACAGACATCTCCACATCCTTACATCCTGAAATATCATAACTATCCTTAAGTGCGCCAGGAAAATTGATCACCCATTTAATATCTTCCCCCCCATATCCCTCAAAGCACTCAAAACAGTTTTTGCAATTTTTAATA
>JABJOK010000117.1 GCA_018664365.1 Candidatus Peregrinibacteria bacterium
AAGAATAAGTGCATCAAGGTTCTTAGACTTGAGTGATCTTAAGTATTTTTTGAGTATTGATGTTGCCTCTGGCTTCTTATGCCAATCCTCCTCAATAAATGGGACAAGAAGTGGAGTCGCCTTCTGGGTTACTTTTACATCTTTATTAAGCTTGTGAATCTCTTTTATATAAGATTCTGAATTGATAGTGCTTCTTGTTCCTACTACTCCTACATTGTTAAATTTACCCGATACCTCTTCTGCAACAGGAATAAGCACTCCTAGTATTTTTCGATTCTTTTCATCTTTTCCCTTGAGATATTTTTGTTGAACATGGCGTAGTGCAACACTTGATGCGGTATTGCATGCAAATAAAATCAGTGTTACTCCCCTACCAAACAAATACTCCACTGCCTCCTCTGAAAACTTTTTAATATTTTCAGGGCTGTGACTCCCGTAAGGTGCACGAGCATTGTCTCCCAAGTATATGTAGTCGTATTCTGGAAGGAGCTCCATTATCGGCTTCAAAACCGTGAGCCCTCCGTAACCAGAATCAAATAGTGCAATCATATTCAAATTTTAATCGGGGTAAATCTATCTGTTTTTTTGCCTTTTTTCCAGTTTTTTCCTAGTATCTCACTATGAAAAAGAAAGTTTTATACACACTTTTTGTAATTGGCCTTGTGATGGGGGTTTTTGTTACATGGCAATTTAAGGCTACTTCTATATTAAGTGGCAGCCATATTACCGATGAAGTTGAGGCACGAGAATCTTTAATACTGGAACTATTAGAGGAGCAAAATTATCTTC
This sequence comes from Candidatus Peregrinibacteria bacterium, assembly GCA_018664365.1. GTDB lineage: Bacteria > Patescibacteriota > Gracilibacteria > UBA1369 > LOWO2-01-FULL-3 > JABJOK01. The sequence continues at coordinate 790 of JABJOK010000117.1, forward strand.
AGGCTAGGATAGTTGCCCTTCGTGAACAGGTCGATGAGTCTCAGAGCACAATAAGTAATCAAACTGAAACCGTTAATACTTCTATACTTGATAGACTAAAGTCAGAAATTGGACTAACTGATGTTGATGGAAAGGGAATTCAAGTCATTCTTGATGACAGTCCTTCATCGAATAGAAAGTCTGGGGATTATGAAGATGCTGGACTTGTTGTGGCAGCCGATATTAGAGATGTTGTTAATGCATTGATGGCTGGTAGTGCAAAGGCTGTTTCTGTAAATGGTCAGAGGATTATTGCTACGACCGCGATATCGTCTGTTGGTACAAACATTTTGATTAATAACATTCATACTGCTCCCCCATTCAATATTGATGCTGTTGGTGATACAGAGATACTGGCACAGAGAATTCTTGATCGGAATGCTTTGGAAGAACTGTATGAAAAAAGTTTAAAGTCTAGGATTGTCCTTGAAATTTATCTCAAGGATTCACTTGTTATTCCCATATACAATGGTGATTTAAAGACAGATTATTTAAGCCTGATTGATGAAGAATAAAAGATATTTAATTGGAGTAATTGCTGTCCTGCTTGGATTCCTTGCTGTAACGCAGATAAGATCTTTTTCAAGTGTCGATGATATTATTGCGAGAAATAACCAGAGCAATATTTTTGAGGAAATCCGAATCATCAATGAAAAAAATGCTGGACTAAGAAAAGAGATTGGAGAACTGGAGGTTACTGTAGATAAGCTTAATAATCAGAGTTCTGCCCTTGAAGTGATTGAGGCAGAAATAGAAAAATATAAACTACTGAATGGTAAGTCCCCTATTTTTGGTGAAGGTCTTGCCATAAATATTCAAGGTGCTATTTCATCTGCTTGGATGGTTGACCTGGTCAATGAGTTCTATAATGCAGGTGCATATGCTGTGAGCATAAATGGAATCAGGATTGTTAATGACACCTTGGGATTTGATTCTCTTCCTCAAGGGCAGATATGGTTCCAGGGGCAGATACTCTCGCCCCCATACGTTTTTAATGTCATAGGCGACAATGAGTCCATCCTTGATATCCTCGAGCTTCCTGGGGGCATTTTTGACAGACTTAACACAACCTTCTCTGATATATCAATTGCAGCTGAAAAGAAGGATGTCGTTCAAATGGCTGCATCAGCGATAGATGAGGAGTAGCCACAGAGGCTGAAGAGCAAGGATCACCATGAGAATAGTTAGAAAGATTCTCTTATTAAATTTTTCGTATTTCAGTTGAGTTTTTATACGAGCTAAAACTGTTCCTTGTTCTACGATCTTCCCCTCAAGTGATTGCTCCTTTTTCTTTTTTTCATAATTTTCACGGTGGAATTCGAGCAACGGAATACTATTTTTAAGCTGAGCCTCAAGTTGACCAACACGATAATTGGCTATTTCAAGCCTTGTTTGCTTCTCGCTAACCTCTTCCTTGAGCTCATTGAATAATTTTTTGTATACCCCACTTGGGGATTTTTCTTTACTAACTTTTCTAACTGTTGACATAGAGTGGACAACATCTTGACTACTTGAGTCGACGTTGTCTACGTCGACATCTATAGACAAATCAGGCGTAGACATATCGATACTGTCTACATTAACAGAACCACTCTTCTTATCCATAAAAGCCTTCAACTCGCCTTTATCCATCCAGACCCTACCGTCGACAACCCTACTGGACAATTTTTTGGATTTTAAATATCTATCCAAAGTGCGCACTGACACATGGAGCAGTTTACTTGCGGCCTTTCGATCCAAATTGTAGGTCTCTGACCCTAGACTTGCTGACATATTCTTGTCTACTTAATGTCTACCCTTTGACTATTGACAGGGTATAGACACCCACTAGTCAATATCGACACGATTCTACTTTAATTGTCTACTTAAGTCTAGTTTTCGTTATTAGATCTTTACAATCCTGGGTGTCGTCTTCATAATGATTCCACTTCATCCCTATTTTAAATGTCTAAATCCCTTAAGTCTTATATATATTCCGCCTTTATTCCCCTGCTACTACTAGCGCTTGCTGTGCCTGCTAGTGCTTCTGTATACAGACACGAAGAAGTCGCCTTGAATGACGAGAAAGCGAATATTCTTGGACCTGCATCCTCTGAGCAATTTGGATCCAGCATTGATTCTCTTGATATAAATGGTGATCTTCTACCTGATCTCGTTGTTAGTTCGCCTTTTTACTCTACAGAGGGACGGCAGTGGAACGGGGCTGTGTATGTAATACTGGGTGAGAAAGATGCAAGAATACAGGGAAGCAGCTCTGCATCTGACCTTACTGACAACGTTATATATGGAGAAAATGCCGGTGACCAATTAGGGACTGATTTTGCGGTAGGAGATTTTAATAATGACAAAATAGACGACCTAGCTATAGGAGCTTACAACGCAATAGAGGGAGAAGACCGACTAGGCAAAGTTTATGTTTTTTATGGCCGAAATAATTGGGGTAATCGATCTGAAGATTATGACTTAGCAAAGGCCGATATTGAGTACTCAGGAGCCTTACCAGAAGACGGCTTTGGCTTATCAGTTGATGCTGCCGATCTAGATGGAGATGGTATAGAAGATTTGCTCGTAGGTGCTCCATTCGCTTCATCTGAAAAGGACGCGCACTCTGGAGCAGTATATGGTTATTATGGAACAAACAGGGGGCTTTCTTCATCTGTGAACTATATCTTCTATGGTGACGACGCCAATCAAAGATTTGGTTCTGAAATTTCAAGCGCCGATATAAATGCAGACCAAAGAGAAGATGTCATTGTAGGAGCTTATTATGCTTCTGAGGGATCAATGGAAAAAGCTGGAGCAGTATATATTTTTACTGATTACAACCATCAAGACACATCTCCTTATTCAATATATGACTACGATTTTAAACTATCTAATGGTGCTAAAAATGCTTGGTTTGGTTTTTCCATCGATACGGGCGATGTAAACGGAGATAATATTTCAGACATTGCGGTGTCTTCTTTTCCATATAAAGGAATCAAGGAGCGTGCGGAGGTAAATGTATATTTTGGTTCTGAAAATTTTGAAACTTATCCACAAATCTCGGTTAATGATTCTGATGAGAACATTTTATTAGGAGCTGATGTCTTCCTTGCTGACATCGACTATGACAATAAGGCTGATATTATTATGGGTGCACCAAATATTAATTCCTTGGACACGCAATCATCTGGTGAAGTGTACCTAGTGTATGGGGCTACTGAGGCCGTGTATGGAGTTAATGATAAGATGATCCATAGCCTGATAAAGGCGGAGTCTTCTAATGACTGGTTTGGATCTACTCTTCATTCAGTAGATCTTGATAACGATAATTATAATGATCTTATTATTGGCGCTCGATATGCAAACGGTGAAAGCTCAATAAATAATGGAAAAATTTATATTATATATGGAAAGGGAATGAAGGTTGGTGAAGAAAAAGAATTTCAAGAAGTGGATGAGGACTATATTGATAGGGGAGAGTTGATCAATACTATTTTGTCCGAGTTCAGCATTAGAGAGAAAAAGAAATCTATGATTGATAATTGTTACGATCACAAAGAATTTTGTCTTTTTAATTTCCTGGCAATGTCTTCATATGAGAGCGTGCAACTTGACCCTGAGTTAGTTTTATACCCTGATGTATCCCCTGAGCATGAATACTATGAGGCTATAAACATTGGAACAATTCTAGGCTACGTTAATGGCCATCTAGCGCAAGAAGACAGTCCATATAGAGCAGACGATGAAGTGACACGAATACAGGCCTTAAAAGTGATTCTCGCAGCTGCTGATCAAGTACCAAATAAATACCGCTTTGAATTGATAGATGAACTTGGATCAATTGTAGACTTATACGGTCAACAAACTTATTTTGATGATGTGAATCCACGAATCTCATACATGTGGTGGTACCCTCGATATGTAAATTTCGCAGTTGAAAATGATATTGTTGATGATGGAGGGAATTTCTATCCTGATAATTACATTACAAGGGAAGAACTTTTTGATATGATTGATCGGACTTTGAGCCATATTAATCAATCTAATGACTTCATCACCGTCGAGGAAGAAAATTCGGAAGCTCTCGTTTCAGGAGATTCAGGAGAAGAAGCCATCAGTGGAACAAGTGAAGAAATCTGATCGCACTCCAATTTACGCCCTATTAGAAAACATTAGGAGCCTACATAATGTAGGAGCTATTTTTAGGACTTCTGATGCCGTTAACCTTGAAAAGCTATACCTTTGTGGTTTTACAGGATCCCCCCCGCGTAATGAGATTACTAAGACAGCACTTGGGGCAGAAGAGGTTGTTCCGTGGGAACATCATGATGACGCAATAAAATTAGTAAAAGACCTTAAGGCCCAGGGAGTTAAAGTTGTTGCAGTTGAATTATGTGAAGGAGCTTTTAATTATGCAGATGCCGATTATGACTTTCCTGTGTGCTTTGTGTTTGGTCATGAAGTTGAGGGCATTTCTGATGAATTGATTGAGCATTGCGATATGGCAGTACAGCTTCCTATGCTGGGACGTGCTAATTCTTTGAATGTTGCGACGTGTTATGGGATTATTGTTTACGATGCATTAAAAAAATTGTCATGAAACTTTGGAGAGTAACATCTTTTGGACTGGTCTTTGTTGTTGTTGTTTTGATATGGATTTTCGTTATTGGAATATCCTCAAATCAACCTGGATCCTTTTTTAATAAAGGGCACAATGCTGTGTGGATTGGGCACAAGTGGGTTGATACAGAAATGAGTGACTCTACAATTCAGAAGCTCGTAAATAACTTCAGGCAAAATCAAATTGATACAGTTTTCGTGCATGTTGGTCCGTTAGAAGAAGATGGAACTATAGATCCTGAAATATACAAGTATGCTCTCGATTTTATTGATACGGCACGTATTTTTGACGAGGATATTGAATACCAGGCATGGCTTGGACAAATACGCAGCAAGATAGATTTGTCTAATCCTGAGGTAAGACATAACGTTGCCAACGTATCTATGATCATGTCTCAAATGGTTGGATTTGATGGAATTCACTTTGATGTCGAGCCGGTATGGGATGGTGACAGTGATTTTATTAGAACGCTTAAGGAGGCCAAAGAGGTCATTCCTTCTGACAAAAAGATTTCTGTAGCATTGGCTGAATATATACCCGGTTCTTTGATATGGTTCATTGAAGAAATATGGCCATTAGAGAATTACAACTCTGAGGTAAACTATGAAAATGTTGCCGACTATGCTGATCAAATTGTTGTTATGGTCTATGACCTTGGCATAGAAGAAGACTGGAAATATCATTGGATTGTACAAGAAGAAACTATTCGCGTTACTGACCTACTACCTGACAAAGAGGTGTTTATCGCTATTCCCGCATACGAAGATGAAAAAGAAGGATTTCATCCAGAAGTTGAAAATGTGAAGAATGGCCTAATCGGAATTATTAAAGGATTGAATAACTTCAGAAGCAACGAAAATAGCTTTGCGGGTGTTGCTATCTATCCTTATTGGGAAATAGATGATAGTGAATGGGAAGTTTATAATGACCTTTGGTTAAAATAATATGCTCAAATTAGAAATTTCAAATAGCACAAAGGATAAATTGGGAAAGAAATTTTTCGAGGATCTTGTTGTGCGCTTCGAAAAAATTATGAAGAAAAGGGTAGTGGAGTATTTGGGGAAGAGAGACGGTGCTGTTGATCTAGTGCTTGTAGGGGACTGTAAGATAAGAAGTTTAAACCGGGATTATCGTAAAAAGGATAAGGTAACTGATGTGATTTCATTTGCGTACTTAGAGGTAACTGATTATGTACAAGCCCCCGGAGATGTGATTGTGGGTGATATCTTCATCTCTATTCCTACTGCTAAAAGACAGGCTAAGAGTAATAAACACAGCCTGAAGAAGGAGCTAGAGGTGCTGTTTGTGCATGGAATGCTTCACCTATTTGGATTCGATCATAATAACGATTCTGAGGAGAAAGAGATGGAAGGATGGGCTAAGAAGATTGCATCCAAATAGATACCATAAAACAATAAGAACCCTTTGACAAACCTATGTATCCCCTTTATAATCAGCGCTATTTTGCGTACAAAGTAAGCTAGTCTCTTGCTCTTGTGTTGCTCTAGGCGCCCTAACAGGCAGCCTTGAGTATCGAGGGTATGAACGTTGGTTTACTTACGGGGAGACATTAGATATGCAAACATACATTAAGTGGATCGATGAGTGGTGGATGATCCTGCTCGAGATCTATCTTACGTTTGCGCTGGCATGGCTCGGTGTAGGCCATATTATCGCAGAAGTTCAAGAACCCACGGTTCAGTGGAACTGGATCGTACTTGGCTGGTACTCCAGCTGGGTCTTGGTCCTCGTCGTGATGATCTACCTGAGCTGGAGATTCTTCCAGCGTGACGAAGCTCGTCGAAAAGCCTGGGAAGAAGAAGGCGCCTAGCGTCGAACTCCCCAGTTACCAACAACCCTGGCGGCG